>CAZEOC010000526.1:0-2684 GCA_964513525.1 uncultured Saprospiraceae bacterium
ATCCGACCTTCTAGGTACGGGCAAGGCGAGGGGATTGTCAGGTAAAACTGCAATTGGTTGAAATGCTATTTCATCAAAAGTTAACGTACCTGTTGCACTTGAAGCATCATATCCATAAACTCTAATTGTCAATGAAGATAAATCAGAATAAATAGCACTATTAAGATTTGCATTAATATCAACATAAACATCAGAAGATGATAAAGTATAAACACTATTTGTATTTACTGGAGTTGTATAACCATCTACATCAGTATAAACTGCAATTTCTTGAGGTCCATCTGCATCTCTTTTTACTACAAATTCTAAGAAACTGAAATCAATATTATCTCCTGTCGCAGTTACTGTGAATTCTAAATACTTAGACATGTCTCGAGTTGCACTTGTAGCCCAACCATCTGTCATATAAGCATAAGCAGAACCATCATGTCCAGGAGCTGGATAAGTAGCTATACCAAGACCATTAAAAACAGCATTGCTTCCTGTTGTTCCTGAAGCATTGTAAGTAGGAGCATTTGTTTGAGCATTAAAACTCCAGTGCATTAATTGACCGTAACTTAAAGATGTGGTTAGGAGAATAAAACAAATTGTAAAAATCTTTCTCATAAGGTAATAGTTTAAGGTTTTTTATTAATTACGAATGCAAATATATGAAAATATTATATATATAAATTCTTTATTCGAAATAAATTATACATGGTTTATGTTAATTTATATTTTCTTGGATTAGATGAAATAATAAAATGAAATTGTCGATTATTAAGAATATTATTTTAAAGTAACAGCAATCACATTTTATTAAGCCTATCTTCATTTACTTTGTAATTATTAATTAATTAAAATAAAGCAATGTTTGATTTTATTAAAAATATGTTAGGTGGAACAAATGAAGCTGCAAAAGAAGCTTTAGAAAATGGAGCAGTAATTATTGATGTTAGAACTCCTGCTGAATATGCTGGCGGACATGTAAAAGGCTCTGTTAATATTCCTTTGAATGAAATTGGTAGTAAAGTGAAAAAAATAAAAGCGTATAAAAAACCTGTTGTTACTTGTTGTCGTTCGGGTGCAAGAAGTGGTTCTGCGGCTTCTATTTTAAAAGGTCAAGGAGTTGAAGTTTATAATGGAGGAAGTTGGCAAGCAGTTCAAGGAATGTTGTAATTATAAAGTTATCGGACATCTTATAGATGTCCGATAATTATTTTTTAATAAAGCAATCTTAGAATTTCTTTTCCCAAAGATTTATTCAATTTTAATTGACCATTTTCTTCTCTCAGAATTACTTTAGAAAAATGAATATCACATAATATTTGATGTGCTTCTTGTGTCGATGATTGATGAAAATAACCTTTAACATCTGTTTGTCTTGAAGCTGTTTTCGGAAAGACTAATATTGCTTTTTTAGCATTGAAAATATTAGAATACGCAAACATCTGTCGTAAATCATTATCTGATGGAGAAGTGTTTTTGAGTATTTTCCATTTTGTGTCTAAAACAAATCTTTCATTATCTTTTTCAATAATAATATCGGGTTTTAAATTTCTATGATTCCAAAATTTTCGACTGGGTTGACCAATAACGATAATATTATTAGATATTTCTATTTGTTTTAATTGACGAAAAATGAAAGTTTCAAAAAGTACATTCATATCAAAAAGAATAGAAATAATTGGATGTTTTCCACCTCTAATATCTGGACTATAATTAAGTAAGATTAATCGAGCAATTTCTAAAGCAGTCCGATATCGTTCCGTTTTCTTATCGTAAGTCAGTTGCTTGAAATGTTTTTCTGTCACTTGAATTCTATCTACTTTCGGAAAATATAATTTCAATCTTTTAAGCTTATCAAGCAAAGTAATATTAGTCGTCATTTGACTTAATACTTCTATTGTTTGACCGATAATTTGGTTGATTAAATGGTTATAATCGTAAGTTTGATGTTTTGTGAAAAATCTATTTTTATGAATCAAGTTGAATTGGATTTGTTTTTTGAAAACCAATTTACCTTTCATAGCTAATTGATTATCAGTTGTTTCTTGATAATTCTTATTTAATCCCTGATGTAATAGTTTTTCAATTTCTTTAATGAATAATTCAAAATATAAATCTAAAATGAAGTTTTGCTTTAGACGTAAATTAGCACTTGACAAATGATTGATTTTTAATAAACGACAAGCTTTTAACATTTCAATTAAGATGCTTTGCCATTCCTTCTTATTTTCATTTTCTTGTTTATCGGCTTTGGGTAGAATCTCGATAGTTAGATTACCAATTTGAATAACTCCAACATATTGACGGAATTTAATTCCATTATGAATTATCGTAAAATAACGATTTTCATTTCTGTCATTAAAACGAATCATCGCTTCCCAAATTTCTTTGGTAAAACCAATTTCGTCACCGATTTTTAATGTTTGATGTTCAAAAACTTGAATAATCATTTTTTGCATTTACCTGTTTAAGGAGTTAAATTAACCCAATAAATTTTTCCGAATTTCTCTTTGTAAATATATATAAGTTACTATCGCAGAAAGTACATCAGCAGCAGGAAATGCCCACCAAATTCCATCTAAGCCCAAAAATGGTGGCAAAATTAATATTAATGGAATCAAAAAAAATCCTTGTTTAGTTAGAGTTAGTAGTAAAGCAGGAATTGCTTTTCCAATTGCTTGAAAATAAGCAGAACC
>CAZEOC010000527.1:0-2669 GCA_964513525.1 uncultured Saprospiraceae bacterium
GTAACATGGCGACAAAGTGCTATCCGACTTTAGGTCGGTGAATACGCTGTTATGCCAACTAGAATAATGCTCGATGATCTAAAAAATATAGAGTGGGGTAATTTTCAACATGCATATGGAGCTGCTATTGATGTTCCATTTTTGATAGAAGGACTTCTCTCAGAAGAAAGTATAATCTATGAAGAATCAATTAATGAATTATTCGGAAATATTTGGCATCAAGGTACAATTTATGAAGCAACACCAAAAGCAATTCCATTCTTAATTTATATTTTTGAAAATAATCAAATTAAAAATAAAAACAGTCTTTTAGTTTTATTAGCATGTATTGCTTCTGGTAATGGATATCACCAAATTCATAGTAAAAAAATTTCTAAAAACGACTTAACTAATTTTACTGCTGAGTTAGAAAAAGAAGTATTAATAGTCTCGGAAGTAAGGAATTTGTGTGAGCCACTTATTAAAACCTTTATTAGTGAACTTAATAACGACGAATCATCCGTACGTGAAACAGTTGCAGTGGCATTATCAAAATATCCTAACTTTAAAGATGAGTCTCTAATTGCTTTGAATGAAGCATTAAAAAAAGAAACATGCGAAGATGTTAAGAATTACATTAAAGAAAGTATTGCTGCTCTCAAAAATGCATAACAAGCTGCTGAAAATACTCCACTTCGTTCCGTTGGACGCGGCACAGCCGCGCCCTTTAGCAGGGCGTTAGAAACCAAGTCAGGGATATCCATCATATGAAAAATAAAGCCATTATTTCAGGCATAGGTTTAGTGGGTGCTCTAGCATCAATTGTTGCGTTGTTTTTGACGTTTCACAGCAACCCTGAAAGCCACAAAGTGAATGTGAGTGGCAACAATAATTCCGTAAACACGAATCAAATTAGCAATGTTCAAGGCAATGTAACCATTACGGCTAATTCAAATGCAAATGCGAAAGGTCAGTTTAATATCCCAACCAACCTATATGGTTTGACATACCATGAAGCCAGAATAAGCTTATTAAAATCTGGCTGGATACCTAACAAACAGCATTGGCTTCACGGGGATTCAGTGGATGTTAAAAGCGGAAACGGACCAGATTTCTGGAATAAGGGTTATCATGAGCTTGATGCCTGCAGCGGTACTGGATATGCATATTGTAAATTTGAATTCTTTGATCCAAGTAAACGCACTCTTATAGTAATAACCGAAGGTGAAGAATATGAAAATGGCCCTCATGCTAAAGTTGCTCGTGTTTACTTTAAAGAATGAAAAAGTGTTTCTAACAAATAGCTGCACCGGACAAAATACTCGCTTCGCTCGCATTTTTCCGATTAGCTAGGCGTTATGAGTACAAGGAGACAATTTAGCATGAAGCAATCAGCCATAATTTTTATAATTTTATTTCTTACAGGGTGTGCTCAGACATCTAGAGTTATAAATGCCGAAACAACTGAGTCATTCTTTGAAAGTGCCTCTGTATATAAAGGAAAAGTCACATACACCAGTGATATAGAATTCTCTAATGAAAAGTATCGGCTATTTAAGCAAGGCTCAACAGGTTATGTACCACTTGAAGCTGTAAAAAACTCTGTAAAGAGAGAAGCTGAAGAATATTGTCGTACTAAAAAAATTGGCAATCAAAGAATTATTGTATTAGAAGAAAGAGAGAGTACTCCGCCTCATGTATTAGGTAATTGGCCTAGATTTGAGCTTGTTTTTGGTTGCTTACCTCAATCACAAGAACCTGTAGCTATTAAAGAACAGAATAATAGTTCAAAATATGACGACCTCTTAAAGTTAAAGAAAGTATATGAGGCTGGAGCTATAAACGAGTCAGAATACAATACAGAAAAAAAGAAAATTTTACAGCGTGAAAAATAGACTCATAACAAGCTGCTCAAAAACACTTCGCTGCGCTACGTTGGACGCGGCACAGCCGCGCCCTTTAGCAGGGCGTTAGGTTTCACATAAGAAAGATATGAATTTAGAATTTGATAGAGTTAATGTTATTAAAAATTCATTAATAGAGTTTCGCTCTTGTATGGAAAGATCAGAAAACAATGAACTCTTGCTTCAATATGCTGTAATTTCTATTCATAACGCATTACAAGGATTGGTAACTTTAGCTTTAAGAGACTCTGATATCAGTATTACCTGGAAAAATTCTTATGCAAAAAAATGGTCAGAGCAAGAATTACCAAAAATACTAGCGAGTGAAGGTTTGTATAGTCCTGATAATTTTCCTCAGCTTGATTTTTTTATGGCCCTTTATGATAAATATTTTTCCACTCACTCTCACTCAATAAATAGAGATCTAATAAATGATTTAAACAATCATAGAAATACGTTTATTCATTTCAATACAGATACACTTTCCATTGAAAAGCAGTATATTATTAATTCATGCAAAGAGGCTGTTCGAGCAATGACCTATATTATTGACAACGAAAAAGAATTATTAGCCGCTTCGAAACATAGTATTTATGACTTATTAAAAGTCTAAAACATTCTAAATTAACACAACCTAGCAATTTTCTGCATCGGGAAAACTAAACTAATAGGGTCAGACTCGATTGAAACCAGCACAGCTACTTACAATGCAAAACCCAAACTGCCCAAAATGCAACAGCGAATACACCTACACAGAAGGCGTTACCTACATCTGCCCAGAATGCG
>CAZEOC010000528.1:0-2668 GCA_964513525.1 uncultured Saprospiraceae bacterium
CGTTTGAAGCGGAGCAGTTGTTCCATAACAAGATCCCAAAATATTCGCACAAACGATAAAATGTTCCTTCGGATTGAATAAATCATTCTCACCAAAAAGTCCTGCCCACCAATCAAAAACATCTGAATTTGCTGTTAAAGCATGACAAACCCAAACAACATTGCTTTTGTCTTCATTTAACTTTCCATATGTGTGATACCCTATTTCTATATAAGGTAATTCATCTCCTAATTCTAATTGAAATGGTGCGTTATATTTGTACGTCTTCATATTTATAAATCTATATTTATTACAAATCCAAAGTTAGAAAAGTCCATTATACCGACTTTCATCGGTATAATGGTTGTATCTCAATTTTTTAAATTTGTTATTATATTAAGCTGTTACACCTTCAGGAGAATAAACTGCTGCGAAAGCCTGTTCTAAATCTGCTTTCAAATCATCAACATGTTCTATACCAACAGATAAACGTAATAACCCAGGTACTACACCAGAAGCTTTTTGCTCTTCTAAACTCAATTGTTCATGTGTTGTACTTGATGGATGAATGATTAATGTTTTTGAATCTCCAATATTTGCTAAGTGACTCGCAATTTGTAATCCTTCAACAATTTTATCTGCATTTTCTTTTCCACCTTTCACCTTGAAAGTCAATACTCCACCAAAACCTTTTTTCAAGTATTTATTCGCTAAATCATGATAAGGACTACTTTCTAAACCAGGATAATTTACAAAAACAACTTCTTCTCTTGCTTCTAACCATTTTGCTATAGCTAATGTATTCTCAACCGTTCTTTCTACTCTTAATGATAAAGTTTCTAAACCTTGAATAATTAAGAAAGCATTGAAAGGACTTAATGCTGCACCAAAATCACGTAAACCTTCTACCCTTGCACGAATTGCAAAAGCGATATTACCGAAAGGTCCATCAGAACCAAAAACATTCCAGAAGTTTAAGCCATTATATCCTTCTGATGGCTCAGAAAATTGTGGATATTTTCCATTCCCCCAATTGAAGTTACCACCATCAACGATGATTCCACCAATACTATTTCCATGTCCGCCAATCCATTTTGTCAAAGAAGCCGTAACTACACTTGCACCATGTTCTAATGGACGGAATAAAAACCCTGCTGCACCAAAAGTATTATCAACTACTAAAGGAATATCATGCGCTTTTGCAATTGCAGCAATTTTTTCAAAATCTGGCACATTAAAACGAGGATTTCCAATTGTTTCTAAATACAAAGCTTTTGTATTCTCATCAATCAAAGCCTCAAAACCTTCAGGAGAATCTCCATCAACAAATCTTGCTTCGATTCCTAAACGCTTAAATGCTACTTTAAACTGATTATAAGTTCCACCATATAAATAAGAAGTAGAAACAAAATTATCTCCAGCAGATAAGATATTATTTAATGCAATAAATTGAGCAGATTGCCCAGAAGCTGTTGCTAATGCGGCAACACCACCTTCTAAAGCAGCGATTCTTTTTTCTAAAACATCTGTCGTTGGATTCATGATTCGAGTATAAATATTTCCGAATTCTTTTAATCCAAATAAGTTAGCAGCATGCTCTGAATCATTAAACGTAAATGATGAAGTTTGGTAAATCGGCACTGCACGAGAATTAGTTGTTCCATCTGGTTCGTGTCCTGCGTGTAATTGTAAAGTCTCAAATTTTAAATTATCTAAAGCCATTTTTTTTGATTTTTTTATTTTAATAATTCACAGAGTATTTTGCTCTATGCAATTTTTTCAATTAATACTTAATAAAAAATATATGAATATTTATATATGAATTCCATTACGTAAATCTTTAATTATCAATTTATAGCCGTGCACTCCAATGAATTGACATAGCGATTTACCGCTTTGGTTTTATAATTCCGAACTTATTTTTTTGAATAATTACAAACAAGTAGAGATAGCATTATTACTTAGCTTTTGAGAAAGCTTTAGCTATTTTCCGACGATATTTGTAATTGAAAGAAAATTCTGTCAGAATATGATTAACTGCAACAACAGCAGTAATACATTCGACAATATTGATTAGTTGAACTAAGGATGTTCTTGATTGAACTTGTTGATAAACCTAAATTTCTGTCCGAGAAGTTAATTTGAAAAGTCATAATTGTTTCGTAATTAAACCTATATGTCCCAAAATCGGGCAGGATTTGGCACCTTCCTAATTTCGTTTTCCACGAAACTTTGTCGGGGTTGCCAGAGGATCATCGAGCCTGTTCTCTCACCTCTTCTTTATAAATCAATCACATTTTTGAGATGTAAATTGATGCCGCAAATATATGTACAGAAAACTTATAATTCAAAATTTAGTTTCTCAAAACACTATTTTCGTATGAGTATTATAATAATTTAACACAATTATTAAGAATTTGATAAGTATTCAACAACAAAATATGTCTTTTTTCAGAGGAAAAAAAATAATAAAAATTTATATAGTGTTATAAGTCACATTTCATTCAAAGAGAATTTCACAACTTTGTACTATAATTTTAATTAAAGTTTAAACACTATTATCTTTACATCTCAATATTGTTTAAATCTAATATAATTAATTATGACAATTGAACAAATTTATACAGGTTGCTTAGCACAAGGTGCTTATTATATAGAGAGTGAAGGAGAAGTTGCCATTATCGATCCC
>CAZEOC010000529.1:0-2665 GCA_964513525.1 uncultured Saprospiraceae bacterium
AATAGTCATTCATTGTAAGGTTAAAATATTAAAACATCGTTTTCGCAGTTTTTTTTAGAATATTGAAATAATAGAGAATGACAAATATCTATTAATCAATTACTTTCTAAATTTAGACATGCTCTTAACTATTTAGGATAAAGCTAATTTTCCACCTTGACATTGCCAAACTTGTCCTTTATATTTTTCTATCATTGCATAGTCGTGAGTTGCCATAATTACGGTAACTTTTTGATTATCAGATATTTGTTTTAATAATCGGATGATATTTTCAGAAGTTTCTGGGTCAAGATTTCCCGTTGGTTCGTCAGCGATAATTAATTCTGGTGTATTTAATAATGCTCTTGCAATCGCAACTCTTTGTTGTTCGCCACCAGATAATTCAAAAGGCATTCTTTCGCCTTTTGTTTCTAAACCAACCATCGTTAAAACGTCTTTGATTCGCTTTTTAATTTCAACTTTATCGTTCCAATCCGTTGCTCTTAATACGAAAGAAAGATTTTGATTAACCGTTCGGTCATTCATTAGTTTGAAATCTTGAAATACGATTCCAATTTTACGTCTTAAGAATGGCGTATTTTTGAAATTCAATTTTTTTAAGTCGAACCCTAATACTTCTCCTTCTCCATTATTTAATTGAATATCACCAAATAATAGTCGAAGTAAACTTGATTTTCCACTTCCTGTTTTTCCAATTAAATAAATGAAATCTCCTTTATTAACTTGAAAATCAACATTTTGTAATATTGAAATTCCTTTTTGTGTATAGGTAACGTTTTGTAAGTTGGCAATCATAGTTTTGTGATTAAAAAAATCGGTAGTGTAATTAATATGCACTTTTGGAAATCTAAAATTATAGTTCTTTAAAAATCCTTCTTCTTTTGCCCCCGATAGAAAATCGGGATTTCATTTATATTCAACTTGACGCAAAAGAAGCAAAAAGTCAAGGCTTATTTAATTTCTCAACGGCTAAAAGTATTGAAAAAACTAAACAATCCGAAACTCGCTACGCTCAAACAGCGGCTTGTTCTTAACGTTTTTTCAATACTTTTAACCTAAAATTAAAAATGCCAATCAAAATAAAAAATGCACATTTACATCACTACCAAAATATGGAACAATTAGAAAGTCTAATATTTTCTACTATAAATATTGTTTGGCGATTCTATTTTCAGGTTTTTTATCAAATAGATAAAGTACGAAGATAAAAAACCATTCTAAAGGTTTCATTAAAATATAAATGAAATCTGAAACGAATTTATATTTAAAAACACCATAATAACGATGAACGAAGTTGCCAATTTTATCGTAAAAAGTACGAATTTTTCGATGTGTTTTTGGCAGTTTTTCTTGAATCAATTCTTCAAAAGCATTTGAAATTAATAATTGACGATTACAAACGATAGTTTTTCCGTTTCGTTTTCCAATGCGAACTGGCTTCACAATTCCTTCGTGACCTTTTGCTGCAATTGTACATAAATAATGTCCGTCTGGACAATACACATCAATACATTCCGCATCTAATTGCGATAAACCATGTTTATACGTATCTGTAAATGCACGTAAAAAACTATCAGGTTTTTGCCCAAAAAGCATCAAAAAAGAAGTAATTACCACTAAGACAGGCAAACACAGAATAATTAATAATGGCATTTTCATCCAAAAAGGTTGATTTAAAACCCAAATCAAACCTTTCACTATTCCTTGTGCTTCATCATCAAAATTGGCGTAATTTATTAAGCGTTTATGGTTTTGGAAAAGTCGGACTATTAAAAATAAAATAATAGCAGGATTGCCTAAAACACCAAAATTATCATGTTTAAATATCAAAATATTAATCAGAATACCAATAATCAAAAAGCAATTGGCAGTTACTTCTATGATTGGTGTTGCAAAATCATCTATCAGAAAATATTTTGTATAGAAATAACTGAAAATAACTATGATAATAAAGCTATAAAGCGTAATTCTATGTTCGGGGGAAAAGACAGCAGAATCTGTACAACAATCGTTTAATTGCCCATGGTCAAACATGGAAATGAAAATAATTGGAAGAATGATAAAAAAAAGTATTTCTAATAAACCAATTAACTTTTTATGCACAAAATCAGTATAACCAACTAATTCGGTGATAAAATAAATTAGCACGGATAAGTAAATAAATCCAACAAAAAGGAAACCTAAAAAACTTAGAAAGAAATCCATCACTTAGAAATTTTGAATTATAAATCTAATATAATTTTTTGAATAAATTAAGAATTTTCTTTTTGGGTTTTTTGAAAATGTTAGGCTATTTCGGTATTATTAATATTGGATATTTTAGACCTTAATGAATGTCTAAATTTATAACTATTCAGAAATTATATAAAAGAAAAGTTTTATATATTTAGACTCATCAAGAACAAAATAAAATAAGATGAATTTAATCTTTGGAACATCAATGCTATTAGTTTTTATTGTAGCAGAATTAATTTTTTTGAGTAAGGTAGAAGGAGAAAAATTACCTTGGAAAGAAATTGTAGTGAATGTCAATTCTGGACATATTATGCTTTGGTTAGCGAGAGCTTTTGTGTTATTAACTTTCCAGTTTTTTGAAGCCAATTTGAGTTTGGCTTGGATTGGAAATTTACCAGTTTTAGCTCAATGGGTTTTTACATTTTTTGCT
>CAZEOC010000530.1:0-2654 GCA_964513525.1 uncultured Saprospiraceae bacterium
TTACCAGCAGGTTTTCAGCAAAAAGGAAAATCAATAGCGGAATCAGCAATTGGAGAATTAGAAGAAGAAGTTGGTATCAAAACAACATTAGATGAGTTAACTTATCTCGGAAAAATGTGTAATGTTCCAACTAAGGTTTATAATGTTACACATGGATTTTTAGCTACTAATTTAACGTTCAATAGTATTCAAAATTTAGAAATTACAGAAGAAATTGAAATCGTTTTAAAATCTCCGAATGAAGTAATTGAGATGATTAAAAAAGGAGAGATTTGGGCAGGAGATTCTGTTGGTTTGATTATGAAAGCTAATTTATTATATCCTGAATTATTTAAATAATATTGATATGTGGACTTGCCCAAACTGTGAAAGAAGTTTTAAGACAACTAATCAATCTCATTCTTGTACAAAGATTGAAATCGGTGAATTATTCATAGGAAAACCTGATGATTTGGTTTTAGCATTTGATGAGATTCTAATTGCGGTTGCAGACTGGAATCCTAATTCTATTGGAACGGCTACTAAAAGCATAGTTTTCACCAGTAAAAAAGCTTGGTTAATTATTAAACCAATGAAAAAAGAATTAGATATTAAGTTTTATAATGATTTGGTCATTGAATCAGATAGAATCAAAAAAGTAACAGAATATGCTGGCAAATATGCACATCATATTAGAGTAGAACATCCCGACCAAATTGATAAAGAAATAATTGATTTAATATCAATAGGATTTCGATTTTCTTTGAAATAGAATTTCTTTTTTGTCAATAATGTCAGATTCATTTTCTTTAATCACTTATTTCTCTATTTTTAGGCTTCGATAAACTAATACTAATTCACATTTAAAATTAATATTAATTTTAAATTAATTATTTCCTTATGCTTCGTTATTTTTCTTAGCAATAGCAAAGGCTATTCCTTCAAAAAATGCCTTGCCTAAGAAAAAATTAATCCACTAAACTTAATACCAATTTCAAATATGGATTAGTATAAAAGTATAATTATGAATAAAGTATTAACGCTCCAAAAGAAGTTTCAAAAAGTTCCTTTTGGGCAAAAATTGTTTTCGAGAATGGTCGCAGGTTTTGCACCATATTTCAAAACAATTAAACCTCAAATAGAGGAATTAAGACCAAATTTCATCAAAGTTTCGATGAAAAAGCGTAGAGCCGTTCACAATCATTTAAAGACTGTTCATGCAATTGCTGCTTGTAACTTATGTGAATTTGCTGGAGGTATTTGTGTGGAAGCTTCTATTCCTAAGCATCGTCGATGGATTCCAGTTGGTATGGATGTAAAATATCTAAAAAAAGCAAAGACGAATTTAACGGCAAGTTGTGATTTGAGCAATGTAGATTGGGAAAACTGCAATGAAGTTCTTTGTGATATATCCGTGAAAGATACCAACGGAGTTGAAGTAGTTCATGCAATTATCACTATGAAAATATCTGATAAACCTAAAAGGAGTTAGGATATTTAAGTACCTGGACATAATTAAATGAAACTGATTTTAAAGTTTTGTCTTGCTATTCAGAAAACAGATATCAGACCGTTTTACTATCAGAAGTCAGACGATTTCGAGTGTATTTTCTGACAATTAAAGACGGTTTGATAATGAAATGAGCTGACTTCTAACTTCTTTCTGAATAGTTACGTTCTGTCTTGCTATTTCTTAATTGAAATAGCAAGACCTTTTATCACAAAAAATTATCTAAATTTCTATTCTCATATTGATTCTATGTCGAATAAAACCAGCTTTCTCATAAGCTCTTAATGCCGAATCATTATCATAATAAACATTCAAACGCATTTCTTTCAAGCCTCTTGATTTTGTCCATTTCTTTAGTTCTTCAATGATTATTTGATTAATACCTTGACCACGATAATTTGGTTTAACAAACATAAATCCTAAATAAGCAAACTTTTCATGCGCCAAATAAGGCAAAGCTTCCATTTCCTTTGCATAAGCAGAACCAACTATTTCTTCTTTATCAACGGCGACGATTACTTCAGATTTTTCTGATAAAATCATTGCTTTTATATCATAATAGTTGATATGTCCTTCTTTCAATGTTGAATCGTAAGGTCGTTCTACTTTAATTATTTCTTGTTCAAAATCATATAATATTGGCAAATCTTCCAATATCGCTTTCCTACAAATTATCATGAATGCTATATTTTTTCTTATAAAGTAGTTTAAAATACAACATAACATATTATTTCTTAACAATTATAGAAATTTCGAAAAATTCAGTGTCAAAAAGCCAAATTAATATTTACGTCTATTTTATATTTTAGATAAAATCTAATATTAATAATTTCCATAAAAGTTAATTTGAAGATTTTTCAACCTTAATTATATATTTTTGTTTTGTTCTGGAGACCTTGCAATGAGGAATATAGCACTCAATATTCAAAATTCTTATGAATTTTATTTATGTCGTTCTTTTTTGTCTAATTGAATTGTTATTTTTGCATGCCTTTTGGAAAAAAGGTAACTTTTTCAAAAAATCATGTGATTAATTTAGATGATTTTTTGTATCAATAATTTATGAGTTAAAAAATTCTATTCAAGTATTCTCTTGAGAATGAACTACTTATAAATTAAAGAAAATATAAGCTTGGAATGAAAAAAATCGAATTAGATATAGTTG
>CAZEOC010000531.1:0-2371 GCA_964513525.1 uncultured Saprospiraceae bacterium
TTTACTCGTAATGATTTACGTGACGATATTTTAAATGCATTTAATGCAGGTGTAACTTGTCGTGGAATGATAGAAAATGTAAATGATCAAGGTGGAGAATATGCTACTTTATTAGCTGCAGGTGTACAAATGCAAGATCATACTGCAACTGGTTCATTACACCATAAATATGCAATTATTGATGAATCAGATGTAAATTCTGATCCAATGGTAATTACAGGTTCTCACAACTGGTCAAGTAATGCAGAAGCTAATAATGATGAAAATACTTTGATTATTCATGATGCAGCAATTGCTAATGTTTTTGCACAAGAGTTTAATGCTCGTTGGTTGGGATTAACGACTGGAACGCCTACAGTTCGTAATATAGAAGGTTTTGAAACTACAGTTTTCCCTAATCCTGTTGTAGCAACAATGAATTTAAAAATCACAAGTGAAAACTATGATGAAGCAATTGTTTCTATCATAAATGCAAGTGGAAAAACGATTCAAACGATGAATTTGAATAATTTACAAGGAGAAACAACGCATCAAATTGATGTAACGAATTTACCAACTGGTAATTATTATGTTACTTTTAATATTGGTGGTTTAATGACTTTTGAACAAATTATGGTTACTAAGTAATTTGAGATTAATTATTAGAAATCAATAATAAAAAATGCCTTTGTGGAAGATTCACAATGGCATTTTTTTATTGATTTTTCTGAACTTATTTCCCTAATTCTATAATCAAAGCTTCTCTAAGATTATCTTTATTTCCAAAAGAATCAGGATTGAAAGCATTATTATTACTTAAAATAATAATTGTTTTATTTGTTTCTAAAAATCGAATAAGAACTGAATTTGACCCCATAATTCCGCCTCTTCTTTCCATGATTTTAGGTTTAGAATTAGCAAAAGGATAATTATAAGTCCAAACACTATAGCCAGTATAATTATATTCTGGATAAGATGTATACATTAAATTTTTACTTTCCTCATTTAATAAAATATCACCATACATTGCTTGTTCAATTTTTAATAAATCTATTGCATCAGAATACATAGCGCCTGAAGCACCAAAGTTTTCAATATGAAAATCTGGGTCTTTATTGAATGTTCCATTTTCATCAATTGAATAAGTTTTAGCAAGATTTTCTGGATATTTTCCTTTTACCAAAAACCCAGTATTATTCAATTCTAATGGTTCAATGAAGGTTTCCGTAACAACTTCTTCCCAAGTTTTATTAGTATATTTTTCAATTATTAAACCTAATAATACATAATCAATATTTGCATAATTGTATTCACCGAAATTCTTTAGTTTTTTCTTTTTTCCAATAACAGATTCGACAAATTCATTTGGTGTTTTCTTCGTAAGATAAACTATATCTTTTTCATTTGGTAAACCAGAAATGTGTAATAATAAGTGATGTACAGTAATTTTATCAGCTTTAGGAATTTTTACATCAGGCAATAATTCTTCAAGATTATCTGTCAGTTTTATTTTTTCTTGTTCTACTAATTGCAAGGTTAGTATTGCCGTAATCATTTTAGTAATTGAAGCAATTCCGAATTTAGTTTTTGAATCAATTTTTATTTTTGCAGTTTCATCACTAAAACCTGCATTTTTTTGGAAAATAATATTTCCTTTTTCAGCAATTAAGACCGTTCCTTGAAAATTTTCATTATCTATTTTTTCTTGGATAATATTATTGATAGCTGTAGTATCAATTTGACCATAACTTAGCTGACAAATAAATAAACTAAGGATAAATAGTAAGTTTTTCATATTCCATTTTTTGTTGATTAATGGAAGCTAAACTCAAAAAATTATATTGAGTTTAAAAAAATTAATAGTAATTAGTCTGAATTTTTTCCATTCTCAAACAAAACGAATCTTTTCCTGTTTCATAATCATTTTGCAAAATAATTGCGATTTTCAATAGAAAAGCCTTATTTCGCAATCGATATTTTATGAAAGGATAAACACTATTTCTGAATTTATTGATTAAATACCAACTTCAATTAAAAAAGTAGATTAAAAAGAAAGAATATGAAAGTCGGAATTGATGATATGTCATTGTATATACCCAAAATTTATTTTGATATAGAAGATTTAGCAGCAGCAAGAAATATAGAATATGCAAAACTTAATAAAGGTTTAGGATTAAGTAAAATGGCTATTATAGATGCTCATGAAGATACTGCTACAATGGCTGCAAATGCGATTGTAGAATTAATCGATAAAAATAATTTGGACCCAAATACTATTGGACGAATTTATATGGGAACTGAATCTGCCTTAGATGGTGCAAAGCCTACCGCAACTTATACTTTAGAAATGTTGAGAGAAAAATATGCTCCAACATACGGGGAAAAGTGTTTC
>CAZEOC010000531.1:2381-2646 GCA_964513525.1 uncultured Saprospiraceae bacterium
TTTCTTGCATTGTGATGTAATTGACATGACTTTCGCATGTATTGGCGCTGTTGATGCTTTACAAAACACTTTGGATTGGGCAAGAGGAGATGAAGAAAGAATCGGGATTGTGGTCAGTTCGGATAATGCTAAGTATGAATTATCATCTACTGGAGAATATACTCAAGGAGCAGGAGCGGTTGCCGTTTTAGTAAAGCAAAATCCTCGCTTGATTGCTTTTAATACAAAATGGGGTGTTGCAACACATGGTGTTCATGATTTTTAT
>CAZEOC010000532.1:0-2632 GCA_964513525.1 uncultured Saprospiraceae bacterium
CCCAAAATCATATCTTCTGGCGTCGTACTTTCTGCAATATCGCCAGTTCTATAACCAGCTTTTAATACTTTATCAACTGCTGTAATTACAGCATTTGCCTCATCTTGCATTCCAAATGCAATATCCAACATTAATGCAGTTGATAGAATAGTTGCTAAAGGATTTGCAATTCCTTTTCCTGCAATATCAGGAGCAGAACCATGAATCGGTTCATAAATTCCTACTTTATCACCAACTGAAGCAGAAGCTAACATTCCTAATGAACCAGCAATTTGAGAAGCTTCATCTGTTAGAATGTCACCAAACATATTTCCAGTCAATACAACATCGAATTGACAAGGGTCTTTAATTAATTGCATCGCTGCATTATCTATAAATAAGTGAATTACTTTCACTTCTGGATATTCTTTTGATAAATTTTGAACCGTTTCTCTCCATAATCTTGAAGATTCCAAAACATTCGCTTTATCTACTGAATGAACGACTTTCTTACGAGTCATTGCCGCTTCAAAAGCTTTTCGAGCAATACGTTCGACTTCAAACTGATGATAAATCATCGTATCTAATCCCGTTTTGCCATCATTCGTGCGTTCTCTCGGCTCTCCAAAATATATTCCTCCAGTTAATTCTCTGAAAAATAAAATATCTGCTCCTCTAAGAATTTCTTCTTTAATACTTGAAGCACTTAATAATTCATCAAATAATTTAATAGGGCGAATATTCGTATATAAACCTAATGATTTTCTGATTTTTAATAAGCCTTGTTCTGGTCGAACTTTTGCATTCGGATTATTATCATACATCGGATGTCCTACTGCACCTAACAAAATCGCATCTGCTTCCTTACATTTATCTAATGTTTCGTCAGGCAAAGGATTTCCCGTTGCTTCAATCGCTGAATGTCCAATCAATGCATTATCAAACTGAAACTCATGACCAAACTTATTCGCAATTTCCGATAATACTTTTACACCCCATTGTGTAACCTCGTGACCAATTCCGTCACCAGCTAAAACTGTTATTTTTTTCATTAATTTTAATAGACATTAGACGTTAGATATTAGAAGTTAGACTTCAAAATATTCTTTAAGAATATCTAAAATCTAACTTCTAATATCTAAAATCTAATTATAGATAATCATAAGCTCTTTTCCCTTCAAATGTTTTCACGGCTTCTCTTTGGCTAATGATATAATCAATATCATCATAACCATTCATTAAGCACATTTTTTTATAATCGTCGATTTCAAAACTTGCTTTTAAATCTGTTCCGACAACTGCTAAAGTTTGACTTGGTAAATCAACTTTAATTTCTGTTTTCGGATTTGCTTCTATAGCATCAAATATATTTTCTAATAATTCATCCGTCACCTGAATTGGTAAGATGAAATTATTTAATGCATTTCCACGAAATATATCTGCAAAAAAGCTCGAAATAACAACCTTCAAACCATAATCTGCAATTGCCCAAGCAGCATGTTCTCGACTTGACCCACAACCAAAATTCTTTCCAGCAACTAAGATTTCACCAGAATAAGTATCGTCATTTAAGACAAATCCAGCTATTGGCTCATTCGATTTATCATATCGCCAATCTCTAAATAAATTATCACCAAATCCTTCTCGTGTTGTTGCTTTCAAAAAACGAGCTGGAATAATTTGATCTGTATCTATATGGTCAATTCTAATCGGAATAGCCGTTGAATTGATAGTATTTATTTTCATGTTTTAATTAGATGTTAGACTTTAGATGTTAGACCTTAGACTTCTTTATATTAATAATGAAAATCTAACGTTTAATATCTAGTATCTAAATTTTACAAATATTCCCGAACGTCTGTCACTTTACCAGTAATTGCAGCAACTGCGGCAGTCAATGGACTTGCCAAAAATGTTCTTGCACCTGGACCTTGACGACCTTCAAAATTTCTGTTAGAAGTTGAAACACAATATTTCCCAGCAGGAACTTTATCTTCATTCATTCCCAAACAAGCCGAACAACCAGGTTGACGCAATTGAAAACCTGCGCTTTCAAAAATCGTATCTAAACCTTCAGATTTTGCTTTTGCCAACACTTTATTTGAGCCAGGAACAATCCAAACATTTACATTATCTGCTTTCTTTTTGCCTTTCACAAAATCAGCTACCAAACGTAAATCTTCAATTCTTGAATTTGTACAGCTTCCTATAAATACATAATCAATCGCTTTACCAGCTAAAGGTTGTTCTGCATCTAAAGCCATATAAGCCAAAGCTTTCGTCATATCTTTATCAGATGCACCAACTGCTGTTTTAGGAATATTATGAGAAATTCCCATTCCCATTCCAGGATTTGTACCATAAGTAATCCATGGTTCTATATCTGCTGCATCAAAGACAAATTCCGCATCATATTTCGCACCTTCATCTGTTTGAAGTGTTTTCCAATAAGCTACAGCTTTGTCCCATTCTTCCCCTTTAGGAGCGTGTGTTCTACCATTTACATAATCAATCGTCACCTCATCAGGCGCAATCATTCCGCCTCTTGCACCCATTTCGATACTCATATTACAAATCGTCATACGAGCTTCCATAGAAAGTGAGCGAATTGCTGAACCACAATATTCTACAAAATATCCTGTTCCTCCTGCTG
>CAZEOC010000533.1:0-2617 GCA_964513525.1 uncultured Saprospiraceae bacterium
TTTCGCCAATATAATCTATCACACCAGCACCTGACAAACCACTTGCAAGCGATAATCCACCTCCAAATAAAATTAATATTCCCCAAGGTAATTTAATCGTATCTTTCCATTCTAATGAAAATTTTCCTTTATTAAAATTGAAAGGAACAGCAAACAAAGCCAAAGCTGCTAACATACTAATTCCTGCATCTGACAATCTAATAAACGAAACATTATCATTAATATAAGCTCTAAAAACCCATAAAAGAACGGTAAGAGAAAAAATAATTATCACCCTCATTTCCGTTTTTTTTATGCTACCAAGTTTTGATAATTCACTATCAATTATGTTGATAGAATTAGATAGTTTTGATAAATTATTGGGATAAATAAATTTGACTAAAATGAAATAGATTATTCCCAACATGATACAACTGAAAGGTACACCCATTAACATCCAATCAAAAAAAGAAATTTGAATTCCGAACTCTTGTTCTAAGAAACCAACCATTACCATATTTGGTGGTGTTCCGATGACAGTTGCAATTCCACCGACATTTGCAGAAAATGCTATGGCTAACATAATACTTAAGGCAAAATTTTTATCATTTTTGGTAAAACCATCTTCATCATTCGTTAATAAATCAATCACAGATAAGGCAATTGGCAGCATGACAACCGTTGTAGCTGTATTACTAATCCACATACTCAAAAAAGCTGTTGCCAACATAAAACCAAGAATCACTCTATTTGGACTCGTCCCAGTCAATTTTACAATATTAAGTGCAATTCTTTTATGCAAACCAACCTTTTCTAATGCAAGTGCCATCACAAAACCGCCAAAGAATAGAAAAACAATTGGACTTCCATAATTAGCACTGACCAACTTCATATCCATGATTCCTAATAATGGAAAAATAGTCAATGGAATCAAGGCAGTAACTGAGATAGAAACTGCTTCTGTTATCCACCAAGTAATCATCCATAAAGCAACTGCGATTACTTTATCAGCTTCGGGATTTATTATTGATATCGGTAAATTGTAAAAAACGATAAACAATACCAATCCTAATATTAAACCTGTTTTTTTATATAATGAATAGTTCGTCATAATTGTAGTATATCAAAACAAAAATTGAATTTATAAATTAATATATAATTATCAGGTGAAGCGGTTCAATTTCTTTTGGTAAAACGATATAAAATAAGAAAAAATGAAAACAATATTTGGAATTTTAATGCTAGTATTTACGATGCAATCTTGTATTACGAATGAGACTATTTTTGAATTAAACCCTCAACAAAGTATGTCAATCACTGGAAAAGGACAAGGTCAAGACGCTGCAATCAATCCTTTTGGAAATGAAAAGTGTATTTCAGAAGTAAGCAATTTAGGGAAAACAACTTTTAGTGTAAGGATTCAAGAAAATGGAAAAGTGATAAAAGAAGAAATAGTTCAACCTAAACAATCGAATGAATTTATCTTAGAAATAGGATATGAATTATATTTAGATAGTGACGAAAAAGGAAAAGCTAAAGTTGTTTTTAAAAAAATTAATTAGTTGTGAGTTTAGGCAGTTTGGAACTTTTTTTTGATGTATTTACCAATACAAAAAGCTAAAAAACACTAATAACAATGGTAATCTAATTGAAAACTACCTTGTATTTTAAAATCACTCCTTCTTTTCCTTAATGAAAAGAAGGAGAAATCAATAATGCCAATTTGAAAATAAATCAAAGACCACAATTATTTATAATACTTTTCTATTCTTTAATTAATACGACATTTACCAAATTACCTTTTTTGAAATCTGTTGATTTTCATTTTTTAATACAATCATATAAACTCCTTTTGGCAAATTATTAAGAGGAAATTCATTCTTCCCTTGATTTATGATTACACTTTTTTCTTCAATTATTTGTCCTAAAGCATTATAAATTAATAATTGAAAATCGTTTTCTATAAGATTTTGATTATCTACAATTATACTATTGCCATTCAAATATAAATCTATATCATTTATAATATTATCATTATCAATTTGAATAATATGTGAATAACTAAAAGTACCATCTAAATCAAGCATTTTTAATCGATAATAATTTTCCTCAGACTTTACTGTATGAGTAAATGTATAATCTGATTGAATTCGATATTCTGTTCCGACAGTCTCAAAAGACTTTCCATCTTTACTATATTGAATTTCAAAATGTGAGTGATTTTCAAAATATGCGACTGACCAAAATAAGTTTGATTTTTCATTAATTAATTTACCCGAAAAGCTTAACAATTCAACAGGCAAAACTGGATTACCAAATTTTGCATAAGCATAAGCAGTTTCATAATTTTCATCACAAAAATAGACAGCAGCAGAGTCTGCATCTGCTTGTCGATTATCTTGAATTGCTTCATAAATTTCATACGCTGCATACATTCCGATAGAATCTATTGCCGTTTCTCCTTTATAAATTGCACCTTTTATGCGACAAGTTTCTAAAGCATCAAAACCAAAGTCAGTATTTATTCTCGTTGGTTCTATCGGCGTTCCTTCTGGAAAATCATTCCAAGTGATGAGCTGCAACCAAGGATTATCAACTGCAATATATTCAGCAACATCAGCAACAATAATTCTTACTG
>CAZEOC010000534.1:0-2611 GCA_964513525.1 uncultured Saprospiraceae bacterium
ACTACCACTGTAAGCCATTAGGTGCAACAGATTGGAATGGTTCAGGAATGCATGCTAACTTCTCTAATGAAGTATTAAGAACATGCGGAAGCCGTGAGACTTACGAAGCAATTTGTGATGCATTCTCTCCTGCTGATGTAATCAAGAAATGTATTGATGTATATGGTCCTGATAACCACATGCGTTTAACTGGTTTACATGAAACACAAGCAATTGATCAATTTAGCTACGGTATTTCTGATAGAGGAGCTTCTATCCGTATTCCTATCGTAACAGTTGAGAAAGGTTGGAAAGGTTGGTTAGAAGATAGAAGACCAAACTCTGAAGCTGATCCTTATAAAGTTGCTGGTGTAATTATTGATACAGTAAAAGCAGCTGATATCAAGTAATTGATAATATTTTATTGAAATATATCAAAGCGACATTCGGATTTTTCTGGGTGTCGTTTTTTTGATTTTTTTAAACGCTTCTCCGTTTTGAAATTAGAATAACCATAGTTTTTGTAATAGGTGGAATTTAGTAGATTTTAATTTAATGATGAAGTCAATTTAATTATGGAACTATTTTTTATGAATCAATCTTTATGTGATTATAAATATAAAATGATCTATAGTAAAATGGTATTATATCCGACTTTGACTCGGAAGTTTCAAGTTCAAATCTTGATAGATCAACCAAACAAAATAAAAAAGTCTACTTAAATGGAAAAGTTAATTAAGCGACAGTGTATAAAATATTGATTTATAATATGTTGTAATTTCTTAGGTGTATTTTCTCTGCTTTTTCAGAAAATTCATTAAAAAATACTTGGCAATAAAATAATTACTTCATATATTTGCATCGCTTTAAGAAATTAAGGCAGTCAGTAATGAAAAATGGCTCATGGTGTAACTGGCAACACGTCTGGTTTTGGTCCAGAAGAGTCTAGGTTCGAGCCCTAGTGAGCCAACTAAAAGCTCTCACATTTTGTGAGGGCTTTTTTAGTTTTAGGATTACTAAAGTGTCTAAAAAATGAAACAACTCAATTTTCGAGAAATTAGGGGAGAAGTAATTACTCGTTTAGAGAATATAGATAAAGATAGAACGCCAATTATTCTACTTTGTGATAGAATTTCTGATGTGCGGAATGTTGGTTCAATTTTTAGAATTGCTGATGCGGCACGTATAGAAAAAATATATTTTTATCAATCAGAAATAGATTTTTCACATAAAAAATTAACAAAAGTTGCCCGTTCTACTAATCAATATATTCAATACGAAAGTGTAGATAATTATGAGTTGATAAAAAAATTAAGCAAAAAATATGAAGTGATTGCTTTAGATAAAACATCTGAAAGTATAGATTATACAACATTAGAAAGAAGAGAAAACGATAAAAAATTATTATTAATATTGGGTTCAGAGCAATTTGGTGTACAAGAAGATTTATTAAAACTCTGTTCTCAAAGTATTCATTTACCAATGTTAGGCGTCAATACTTCTATGAATTTGAGTGTTGCAACAGGAATTGCAGTTTTTCATTTAATCGCTACTCAAATTTAATTCCTTATGTTAGAAATTGTATATCAAGATGAACATTTTGTTGCGATAAATAAGCCGCATGGTTTACTGGTACATCGAACTAAAATAGCGGAAGAGAAAGTATATTTTGCTTTACAGATGTTGAGAGACCAATTAGGACAGCGAGTATATCCTTTGCACCGATTAGATAGAAAAACAAGTGGAATATTGTTATTTGGTTTATCATCAGAAGCGGCAAAACTATTATCAAAAGCTTTTGTGAATCACGAAATCACGAAAACTTATTATGCGATTGTTAGAGGTTTTGCACCTGAAAAGGGAACAATTGACAAACCGCTTAAAAGTGAAAATGGAAATATTCAAGTTGCAGAAACAAAATTTGAAACCTTACAAAAAGTTACTTTACCAATTCCTTTCGGAAAATATCCAACTTGCCGTTATTCTTTCGTAAAAATAGAACCTAAGACAGGTCGAATGCATCAAATTCGGCGACATTTTAATTATATCAATTGTCCAATTATTGGCGATTATAAACATGGTGATTATCGACATAATCGATTGTTTATAGAAAGATATAATGTATCGGAAATGTTACTTCATGCAGCTGATATGAAATTTGAACAACCATTTACAAAAGAAAAAATCACGATAAAAGCAGACTTTCAAACAAGTTTCCAAACTGTTTTGAATGAATTGTTTATTGATTAATTAAGCAAATAAAAATTTCTTAAGAGGTAATTTCCAGAAATTCTGCTTCTAAGCTTTTCTTTCTAACTAATAAATGTGATAAAGTAATATTGTTTTGAAAACAAATCGCATTAATTTCTGCTGCTGTCATTTCTTCCGATGTTGTAAGTGTAAGTATGCCGTCATCCAGATGTTGTTTAATAACATTAGGGTTTTGTGCTAAAACTTCTTGTAAGTTGACTAAATCGTCAGTACTAACTTCAATTTGTTTATCATTAGAAATGATTGAACCAACGGTTCCAGTCGCTAACAGATTTCCATTTTTTATGATAGCAACATGAGAACATATTTTTTCAACTTCATCCAAAATATGACTTGCCATAATAATCGTCTTTCCTTGCTT
>CAZEOC010000535.1:0-2606 GCA_964513525.1 uncultured Saprospiraceae bacterium
GGAATTATTCCATACTTAGGCGGAACTTCAGTTGTTGGTGTAGATTTTTTGGCTGCAGAAGAAGGATCATTCAAAATAGCATCTTATAAAGGGTTTACTGGAAACCAAATTACAGGAAATGGAACGACTATCGGTAATCCTATTATTAATGAGTTTTCGTATTTAGGAGGTAAAGTTGTACATATAAAAGGTAATGCTGGACACGGTTTGAATGAAACTCAAAAAACGTATATCAAAAATTATTTTGATGATTGTGGGATTTCTACTGGGTTGGAAAATCTGAAAAAAACATCTATTAAAATCTATCCAAATCCGTTTAATAGAACAATTCAAATTGAAAGGTCTATTGATACCGTAACTGATTATTTTATTATTAATACTTTAGGTCAAGTAATTCAAAGTGGAAAGATTGATTCTATTAATACACAAATTGATTTGTCTCAATTGTTGGATAATATTTATTTCCTAAAGATTGATAATCAAACTATTAAATTAGTAAAACAGTAGTTATTTATCTTATGAAATATAAAAAGGATGGAATAATAGTATTCCATCCTTTCTATCAATTAATGTCAATTTTTATTTTTATTTAAAAAACAGTTGCACTATATTTTGCAACGAATTTTTCAAAATTTTCGACCATTTCTTTTGAACCCATAATGATAGAAGAAGTTTGGTGTAATTCGGTCATAGGAATATCCATAATTCTATTTCTATTTCCACTAATTGCTTTTCCTCCAGCTTGTTCAATAATAAAAGAAAGTGGATTACATTCGTACAACATTCTTAATTTACCATTCGGATAGCCAATCATAGCAGGATAAATGAAAATGCCACCTTTTATTAATGTTCTATGAATATCTGCGACCATCGTTCCGATATAACGCAAACGGTGTGCTTTATCGTTACAATAATCAATATAACGACGCATTTCTAAATCAAACTTAATGTAGTAACCTTGATTTACAGAATAGATTTTACCAGTTTCTGGCATTTTCAAATTACGATGTGATAAACAGAATTCACCGATTGATGTATCTAAAGTAAATATATTTACACCATTTCCAGTGGTATAAGCTAAAATAGTGGAAGAACCATAAATCACATAACCGCCAGCAACTTGTTCACTTCCTTTTTGTAAGAAATCTTCTAATTGAGTTTCTTCACCTTCTTGAGAAAGTCTACGATAAATTCCGAAAATAGTACCAATAGGAACGTTTGCATCTATATTGGAAGAACCATCAAGTGGGTCAAAAACCACAACATATTTAGCGTGTTTTCCTTCTTTATCTTTGAAAGCAACAAAATCATCTTCTTCTTCAGAAGCAATTCCACAACATTCACCACTATTCCTAAGAAAGTGTTTCATCATATCGTTTGATAAAACATCTAATTTTTGAACATCGTCTCCAGAGGAGTTACCTTGTCCAGCATCGCCAAAAATATCAATTAAACCCGCTTTATTGACTTCACGACTAATCACTTTTGACGCAATTCCAATGTCACGTAGCAAACCCGAAAGCTCACCAGTAGCAAATGGAAAATCTTTCTGAGTATCAATAATGAACTCATCAAGCGTAATAATTTTACCCATTATGTCTTAATTCTAATATTAGTGAAATGTAAATTTGGTGCTTAGAATATAAAATCTAAGTATCAAACCATAAAGGTATAGTATACTACCAATTAATACAATTGTTCCATTTAAAAGCAGACAAAAAAAATAAGTCATGCTAAATAATTAACATGACTTATCGGCTATTTATAAAATAAAAGCGAAACTATACTAATACATCGTCCATTTTGAAATCTAAAACCTCATCATATTCCGCTTTGAACTTTCCTAATTCTCTCAATTTTTTAGCTTCATCCCAACTTAATAATTCTGCCATCATATCAGCTAATTTAGGATATAAATCACTTAAGTTTTGTCGTTGGAAATATAATCTTCCAGTTCTTCTAATTAAGTAATCACAAAGATTAATACTCATTTCATTATGAATCGAATACCATAATTCTGCAAAATGAATTCTATCTTCTGGGTCTTTAATTTCTTGATAAACTTCAAAAGCTTTTTCAATAATTACATCTGTATTTGTTCCATATTTATGTACCAAATGACGGATATAAATTGGTGTAACGCCAATTTGTTTTACTTCGCCAGCTCTTTTAGTAATAAATTGTTCAACTTCTTCTTGAGTCTCAAAATCTCCACCACTTAAGCGCATGTTTTTTGTTAAACAAGGTTTAACAGAAGTATAATTTTCATCCTCAGTTTGTAATTGTTTGACAACCAAATCCACGATTCGCTCCGCCATCTTACGATAACCCGTTAATTTTCCACCAGCAATAGAAAGTAAACCAGTTGAAGATTGAAAAATTTCATCTTTTCGAGATAGTTCAGAAGGAGATTTTCCATCTTCATGAATCAAAGGACGTAAACCTGCCCAAGTAGAAACAATATCTTCCGTATATAAATTTGCTTCTGGAAACATTTTATTAATCGCCTTCAAAGTATAATCTACATCGACTTGTGTTGTTGTTGGTCTTCCTATTTCTCCTTTATAACTGGTATCAGTAGTTCCGACATAAGAAATTCCTTCTCG
>CAZEOC010000536.1:0-2603 GCA_964513525.1 uncultured Saprospiraceae bacterium
TTTTTAAATTATTATTTCATAATTAGTTCACTTCCAAATTAGATAAGTTGTCAATCGAATTTCCTACTTTTGATATTTAAATTAACGTAATCAATTTAGAATTTTACGGCTTTCGCCGAAACAGACACTCACCGACCGATAAGCTTAATTATGACTTATTAAATGGAATGATTAATTGAAGATGATTGTTGTTTTGTTTAACAAATGAGCGTTAATATACTTTAGCATAGGAACCATAAAAAGAAAGTAATCATAAAAATTATGAGTAAAAAACCTTTAATATTAGTAACAAATGACGACGGAATTACCGCAAAAGGAATCCGTGCATTAGTAGAAGTTGCAAGTGAATTTGGTGAAGTTGTAGTTGTTGCACCTGACTCACCACAATCTGGGCAAGGTCACGCAATTACTTTAAATTCTCCACTTTGGTTACGCAAATCCAAAGTGTTTGATGGAATAGAATCTTATGAATGTTCAGGAACACCAGTTGATTGTGTGAAATTGGCAAAACAAGTAGTACTAAAAGGTAGAACACCAGATTTATGTGTTTCAGGTATTAATCATGGTTCTAATGCAAGTGTCAATATTTTATATTCAGGAACAATGTCTGCTGCCATGGAAGCTTCTTTGGAAGGTATAGATTCTATAGGTTTTTCATTGTTGGATTTTAGCCATGCTGCGGATTTTGAACCTTGCAAACCTTATGTGAAAAAAATCATTGGATATGTTTTAGAACATAAATTAGAGAAGACGAAATTATTGAATGTAAACATTCCAAAATTATCAACTGAGGAGATAAAAGGTATCAAAGTTTGTAAACAAGCAAATGGTCAATGGGTAGAAGAATTTAAGCCTCGAGAAGACCCTTATGGTCGAGTATATTATTGGATGGAAGGTGCATTTATCAATCATGACCAATCTGAAATTGCAGATATATTAGCCTTGTCAAAAGGTTATATTTCTGTTGTCCCTTCTCAGCATGATTTGACAGCTTATCCTGCTTTAGAAACTTTGAAAGGTTTAGAAAAGTAACTTTGAACTATAGAATTGTAATGTATTGAATGATGGATTTTAATCTAATTCATCATTTAATATCTTACAAGTCAAAGAAATGTTTATTAGGTAATTATTCAGTATTAACTTAAACCGTTAATAGAAATGTCTGAATTAAAATATACTATTGAAGAAGTAATTCAAACGCTTGAAAATAGGAATTTAGGTTGGTCTTACAAGGACGATAAAGCTTTCTTTTTTAATGGAAAACCTGTAAAAGTCATTAATTCAAACTGTGATATTCCAGATTCTGAAGTATTAGGAAAAATTATCGGAAATAAATTTATTTCAGACGGGAATGATTACGAAGCGACAATAGAACAAGAATTATTGGAAGTCAAAGCAGTTGCTTTAAAATGTACAAACGGTGTAGTAATTATACCAAAAGGCTTATTGAAAATAAGGAATGCTGAAGGTAAGATTATTGAAGGTTACTGGTATTCAAATATAGCAACTCAGTTTCCTATGCCGATACCAAATGTTCTAACGAAACAAGAAGCAATCAAAATTTATGAATTGATTAAAGCAAAAGAAACTGAATGTGATTTACACTCCTTTAGAGGCTCTTCAATGAGCAGAATTGATGGTACAACAGTTGGTGATAAAGAATTTGCTCATAAAGAGTGGGTTTGGCCAGAAGGTTTTGCAGAACATTATGTTTTAAAATATCGGGTTAAACCAACAGCAGCGTTTTTGAAATTTATTGGATGGAAATGTTTGTTGAATTATTATTTATTCAACAATCAAACTTCTTACTCTTCTATTAAATAAGTCGGAAAAAAATAATTTAAGCCAATATTGACTGATTGTACATTCATTGATTCCGCAGGATATACTTGCCTATTATATAAGCGAGAAGTTCTTATATCGTAATTGATATAAAGCTCTATTTTTTTATTTAATTGATAAATGAATCCCAGCATTATACCGTAATTTTTATTTGGTAAACTTTTAGTTTGATTAGCGTTATAAATAATAGGTTCAGCAAAAGGAAGATTATGAACATCATAATAAATTTTTCTTGTTCCTTCAAAGTAGCTGGTATTATTGAATATATAATTAAAAGAAATCCCTGTTTTTAAGACTAATTTATCCTTGATTGGAAATTGGAAAGTTGGTCGAATATTGAAATTATAAAAGTCATAATATAGTTTACCATCTGTTTCTTTTCCATAAAAATAATAGTAATAATCTGATTCTCCATTGATATAGTTGAAACTGAGTTCTCCACCTATTTTACCTTTAAATCTCATCTGATTGGTATTAAATCCAATTCCAATAGTAGGTATAGGATTAAAAATATAATTTTCGACAATACCAGTTGAGCGCATTGCACCTGCCATATTTGAGTGATATTCAGGAGTAAGTTGTAGTCGTGTATAGTTTACACCAATATTTCCGTAAAACTCAAAATGATTTTGGGCGAATATTGAATTAATTGAAAGAAATAAAGAACAGAAAAGTAAAGTTAATTTCACCTTATTGGAATTATTAGTTAAGTACCTGGACATAATTAAACGGGTATAAATAACGCAGTTGTTTTTTTGCTA
>CAZEOC010000537.1:0-2599 GCA_964513525.1 uncultured Saprospiraceae bacterium
CAAAAAACAACTGGAAACTGCGGAAAAAAAAATTGCTTTTTATAAAGAAAAGCAGCTTAAAGGTGGTTTGTCATTAGATCAAGAATTTGCTTTGGAACAAGACTTAATTGAGTTAGAAGCAAAAGTTGCTGAGTTAAATAAGCAAATTTCTTTAGCTTATGGTTTGAATACATCAACTGGTCAAAGTATTTTAATTGATAAAATAAACCAACTGAACATTACAGAAGATATTGGTGATATTCATTTGGTGAATTGTAATCGAGAAATTATTGCAGATAGTTTTTGGGAAGCTTTTGATTTAAAATTAGAAAGTGAAGTACCTTTTCAGTTTTATTTTATTCCTGCTTGTCCAACTCAACAACCAAATTCCTTTACAGAAAGAATGATTATTGAAATCATTTTAGATGAATTAGATGAAGAGGAAGATGCTATTTTATGTTTGAGAGATAATCGAAATCGAATTGTATTAGAAGATTTGCCGCTTGGAAGAAATTTTGTTAGAAGTCAGAAAGCTTTCGCTAAATATTTTGCACAGCGTTTTGAGTTAGGCGAAAGAACCATGCAAGAATACCTGGATACTGGTTTGCCGAAATTAGAATACGATTACATCGCAACGGTTTTCGAAGTATTTGGGGATAAATGGAAAGATTTTTCTGCGGAATATTTGGATTGGATAATTACACAATTCAAAGCAACTCATGATGAAGTACCTACTTTTTTATTCTTCTTCGTGGTCTATTTGAAAGATATTCATACGAATTCGGTCAAACAAGTTTATGAAAATATCAGAACTCAAATCAGAGAAGTTCAAATCAAACATTTAGAAATTTCGACTTTACTCCAAAATCTAAAACCCGTTCCAAGAGATTTATTAGAAAGTTGGGTAAGAGATTTGGGAGAAGGCAATCAATCTAAAATCGAAGAAGTCGTTGATGCAGTTGTTGCAGGATTAAAACCTGCCGCTAAGAAACAATATGAAAATGACAATACACTAAACATGAGTGATATTGAGCGTTTCCAAGAAGTTGTTTATGATGTTGCAAATAAATAAGTTGGCAATCTGACGAGATTTATGAACCGTAGAATCTTGAATATCGAAGTTCAAAGTTTAACCTAAAAATATACTTTCCTTAAAATAATAGCAAGGCTATTTTCGAAACTCCGTGAAACTCTATGCTGAAAAATTAAAAATTTTCAACAAAACCTCTGCTTTTTGTTAATAATCATTACTTTTAATCTTCTATATTTATAAAAAGTAATTATAAAAAGCTATGCAGTTTCAACCAAAAAAATTGAGTAAATCAAAACAGAAAGCACTTTATTTAGCTTTAATCAAACCTCGATTAATTGAGGAGAAAATGTTGATATTGCTGCGTCAAGGACGAATTTCTAAATGGTTTGCAGGAATAGGTCAAGAAGCAATTTCTGTTGGTGTAACAATGGCAATGGAAGAAGATGAAATTATTTTTCCGATGCACCGAAATTTAGGTGTTTTCACAACACGAAATGTACCTTTTGAACGACTTTTTGCGCAGTGGCAAGGCACAAGTTCTGGCTTTACAAAAGGTAGAGATAGGTCTTTTCATTTTGGTACAATGGATTATAATATTGTTGGAATGATTTCTCATTTAGGTCCACAATTAGCACTTGCAGATGGGGTTGCCTTAGCGCACAAAATTGGAAATGAATCTAAAGTTACGGTTGCATTTACAGGCGAAGGTGGAACAAGTGAAGGAGATTTTCATGAGGCTTTAAACCTTGCTTCTGTTTGGCAATTACCAGTTATTTTTGTTATCGAAAATAATGGCTATGGTTTGTCAACACCAACTTCTGAACAATATAATTGCAAGGATTTAGCCGATAGAGCAATTGGTTATGGAATGAAATCTTACATTATAGATGGAAATAATATTTTAGAAGTTTATAATACATTCAAAAAGATAACCGAAGATTTAAGAAAAAATCCACAACCTGTTTTAGTTGAATGTAAAACCTTTCGAATGAGAGGACATGAAGAAGCTTCTGGGACGAAATATGTTCCACAAGAATTGCTGGAACATTGGGCGACTAAAGACCCGATTTCTAATTATGAAAATTATTTAATTTCTGCTGGAATTTATGCTGAGACAGAAATAGAAACTATTAAAAACGACTTAAAAAAGGAAATAAACGATACCTTAAAAAAGGCGTATGAAGATAAGCCTGTTGAGGTGAATTTGGCAAATGAAGTAAATGATGTTTATGCTCCTTTTGAACAAGTCATCGTTGCACCTCAATCGAAAAATACGAGCGAAAAACGATTAATAGATGCAATCTCTGACGGATTGCGACAAGCGATGGAAAAGCATGAAAACTTGGTTTTGATGGGACAAGATATTGCAGAATATGGTGGCGTTTTCAAGATTACAAATGGATTTGTAGAACGATTTGGAAAAGCACGAGTTAGAAATACACCAATTTGCGAAAGTGTTGTTGTCGGTGCTGGTTTAGGCTTGAGTCTAAAAGGCTATAAAGCAATGGTGGAAATGCAGTTTTCAGATTTTGTCACTTGTGGTTTTAATCAGATTGTAAATAATTTAGCCAAATTACATTATCGCTG
>CAZEOC010000538.1:0-2590 GCA_964513525.1 uncultured Saprospiraceae bacterium
CAAAGTCAAGGAGATACCGACTTTCGTCGGTATGACGGTAAGTTTTAAACCTTTGGAAACGAACATAAACATTAAGAGTATGAAAAAAATATTATATATAGCAGCAACCTTAATCATGGTCAGCTGCACCAACAATTTTACAGATATTAATACAAATCCGAACTCACCAGTAGATGTAGAACCGGGTTTATTATTACGAAATGTACTTTGGGAAAGTGCAGAAAAAATATCTTATGAAGGAACAGTTGCTGGCGGCTTATTAGCGCAACAGTTTACCTTGATTGATTTCAATTTATTTGATAGACATGAATTAACTGGTGTTCAATTTGGTGGAAATCCTTGGCCAACACTTTATACGCTTTTGCGAGATAATGAAATCATTCTGGAGAAATCAAGAACGAATCCCGCTTTATCACATTATGAAGGAGTTGCTTTGGTTATGAAAACTTATTTATCTGGAATTGCGACAGATATTTTTGGTGATGTGCCGTATTCGGAAGCAGCGGCTGGAAAAAGCGGAATTACTCAACCAAAATTTGACTTGCAAGAAGATATTTACAAAGGCGAAAATGGTTTAATTGCAAATTTGGATAAAGCAATTATTGCTTTGCAGAATGTAAGTACAACCGCAAGTTTGGACGGCGATATTATTTATAATGGTGATTTTTTAATGTGGATTAAATTTGCTAATTCATTGAAAATCAAATATTTAATGAGAATGTCTGATGTTGAAAATGTAAACGCTCGTTTACAAACGATTTACGACGAAGGAAATTATATTCAATCGAATACTGAGAATGCCATTTTCAATTTCACAACTTCGCAACCGAATAATTTCCGTTGGGCAACTGCTCGTGCAGGAGATTTTCAGGTATTTGTAATGTCTTTAACAATAGCCGAATATTTGACGAATTTGAATGACCCGAGAGTCGCCGTTTTATTTCGTCCTACGGCGAATGATAATTCTATTTATGCTGGTACGTTGAATGGACCAAATACAGCAGTTACGCCAGTAATTGCAGGTGATTTTTCTTTTCCTGGCGAAATATTCCGAGAAAAAACTGGTGATTTAGATGCGAATTTTATGACTGCTCACGAGACTAATTTTTTATTAGCAGAGGCGGCAGAACGAGGATTCATCACCGCAACGGCTCAAACACTTTATGAAGATGCAGTTACACAAGCTTTTGAGTTTTGGTTGACAGAATTACCAATGGATTATTTGACAACTGGTGGAGCAGCTTATGGTTTGAACGGAGCAGATAAATTAGAACAAATCGGAACGCAAAAATGGATAGCGAATATTGCGAATGGATATGAATCTTGGATAGATTGGCGTAGAACAGGTTTTCCGACTTTAAAGACAATTTCTGCAAGTCTGAATAATGATTTAATTCCAGTTAGAATGCCTTATCCTGCGACAGAACAGGCACTGAATACAACAAATTTCAATGAAGCAGCTGCTAATGCAGATGGAAATAGTATTAATGCAAAGGTTTGGTGGGATGTGAATTAACGAGTGATTGATTAAACCCGACAGATTTTTAAAATCTGTCGGGTTTTGTGCTTAGTGAAAACTTGCTACTATTTTTGGAGTAGCGAGTTTTTTATTTTAGTATTTTGATTAATTACAATATTATAAATCTATTATTTACTAATCAATATATTCATCCCAAATAGCAATCTTTATTCCCTCTTCTGTTACATTTTCTATTTCTTTGATTAGACTTCCTGTGGCTTGAGTATTATTTTGACTTAATATTAAATTTCTAACTTCAAAAATCCCATCTGCAAGGAAAGAAACCCTGTCTCCATAACCTGTTTTAGGATTGAAGAAAAAAGCTTCTTTTGTTATACTATTACTATTGAAATGATACCTGAAATCTAAAAAAGAACCTCTATAATAGGTAGACTTATTTGCATCATTAGGATTATTAATAATACTATCATTTAGATGAATAAGATAATCTGAATTGAACGCTTCTCCGATTACTAATGGTGAAATATGAGTCTTTATTAAAGCGGTTCCGTTTTGACATAAATTATAATCATCTAATTTGATTGAATATAGATTTAACATTTCTCCACCTTTTTTTATTAAATTAGAATTAGAAAATTTCCATCCATCTTGACATTTTTTCCAATTAATTTCTAAAACCAAAAAGGAATAAGTTTTACGAGGTATAATTTTCATTATTCCAGGACGCTTTGTTAAAGGAGCGTTTCTTAATGGATGAGTTCCTGTAAATAATTCAATAACTAAATGATTAGAAATAATACTATCATTTTTGTTATTTTTTTTCGATTCTTTAATTTTAGAATAGGAAAAGTTAATAGGCTTTTGTTTTATTAAAGATTTAGAATCACAAGAAGACAACAGTGATAAAACGAATAAACTGATTATAAGGTGTTTCATAGGTTTTGATTTAAATATGAAATTTTAAATGATAAATTCTAAGAATAAAATTAGGTATTTTTTTCAAAATATATACCTTCACTTAATGATAAGAAAACAAAGTTCTAAAACCCAAATCACTGGTGTTCTTTTAGCTATTTGTGGTTCAATTTTATTTTCAACGAAAGCGGTTTT
>CAZEOC010000539.1:0-2576 GCA_964513525.1 uncultured Saprospiraceae bacterium
GCAGTATCTCATGCTCAAGCAGCAGGTGTTCCTATCGTATTCGCAATCAATAAGATTGATAAACCAGGTGCAAATCCTGAAAGAATTAAGGAACAATTAGCTTCAATGAACTTCTTAGTAGAAGACTGGGGCGGAAAGTACCAATCTCAAGATATTTCAGCAAAACAAGGAATTGGAATTGATGAGTTAATTGAGAAAGTACAGTTAGAAGCAGAAATGTTAGACTTACAGGCAAATCCTGATAAGAATTCAGTTGGTGTTATTTTAGAGGCATCATTGGATAAAGGTCGTGGATATGTTGCGAAGATGTTAGTTCAGGCTGGTACTCTTAAAGTTGGTGACCCGATTGTTGCGGGTGAACATGCTGGTAAAGTAAAAGCCATGTTTAATGAGCGTAACAAACGAGTGAAAAAAGTTGGTCCTTCTACACCTGTTTTAGTTCTTGGTTTAAGTGGTGCACCTCAAGCAGGTGAGCGTTTCAAAGTAATGGACAGTGAGCAAGAAACGAAGAGTTTGGCGAATAAACGTTCTCAAATCAATAGAGAACAGCAACAACGTGCTACTCGTCGTGTAACATTAGATGATTTAGGTCGTCGTATCAAGTTAGGAAACTTCCAACAATTGAATTTGATTGTAAAAGGTGATGTTGATGGTTCTATCGAAGCATTATCAGATTCATTAATCAAACAGTCAATCGAAAATATTCAAATCAATATCGTACACCGTGCCGTTGGTCAAATTACAGAATCTGATGTCTTATTAGCTGCAGCTTCTGATGCAATTATTATTGGTTTCCAAGTAAGACCTTCTGTAAGTGCAAGACGTTTAGCGGAGCAAGAAGGTGTTGATGTTCGCTTATATTCTGTTATCTACGATGCAATCGATGAAGTTCGTGATGCAATGGAAGGTATGTTAGAAGCGAAACAAGAGAAAGAAGTTACTGCACAAATCGAAGTTCGTGATGTCTTTAAGATTAGTAAAGTCGGAACAATTGCAGGTTGTTATGTAACGGAAGGTAAGGTGAATCGTAGTAATTATGTAACGATTATCCGTGACGGAATCGTTGTTTATCCAACGAAAGAAGGACAACAAGCAGAATTAGATTCATTGAAACGATTCAAAGATGATGTGAAAGAAGTTGGTGCAGGTTACGAATGTGGTCTGAAAATCAAAAACTACAATGATATTAAAGTTGGTGATGTAGTTGAATGTTATGAAATCATTCAAGTGAAACAAACTTTAGATGAATTCAAGAAAACTGCTGAAAAAGAAGCAAAAGAGAAGGATAAAGAGAAAAAAGAGGCTTAATATTAAAGCTTTGAATATATTTGGAACGGCTAATTCTTAGGAATTAGCCGTTTTTTTATTCTTTGTAAAGTCGTTCATGATAACCTACTTCGTGACCGAATTCTTCAAAGAAACATTTCAATTTTGTCCAAGTCAATTGATAACAGAAAATTTTCTTTTTTAAATATGGTTGAAACTTTATCTGATGACACTGAAAGCAAACCCAAACAGAAGCGACAATTTCATCTCCATCGAAAAATAATATAGCATCTCGATAAGTAGGAATACATTCCGATTTTGATGCTGGTTTCATTGGTCTTGATTTTCCATTTTCTAAAGTTTCATATATACGTGTTGTATCAAAACATTCAGAAAACTGAATAATTTCTTCTAATCTTAATTCTGAATGTTCAATCACATCATCAGTAACTTTTCCATTTATCACAATTGGTATCTCTATTCCGTTTGTAGCTATATGAAAGGCTTTTGAAAATACTTTCCACCGTTTTTCATCATCAATAAATTCATTCTCTAAATAATTCTTATAAGCTGCTTGTATAGAAATAACGGTATCTGCATAATAGATAGAATCCGGTTTATTAAAACTATAAGATTTCACACTCGTATATTTTACGTAGGGAAACACCTTTGAAACCTCCTCTCCTTTTGATTTTGGCGGTTGAATTAGATATGTACTAATATCTTTCTGACAACTTGTTAGAATTAGAAATAATAAGATTAATAATTTTGAGTTCATGGTTAATTATGTTGATTTGATAAAATAAAACGGCTTTCGCCGAAACAGGCACTCACCGACCGACCTGCTACGGATATAAGATTTTTCTATCGTTTTAATTCAAGAATTGAGTTCAAAAATCTTAGCACTCAACTTGCTTTTATACTATTATTACATGTTTATAAAGTCTCAATGATAAGATATATTAATGCTACTCAAGACAATAACGATTAGCAGTAACTTATTCTGATTATAGGAAATTATAGAACGCAGTTAGTGTATCGGTACACGATACGGTTTTACCTATCGGTATTTACAATCATTGGCGAAAGCCATTAAAAAAGTCAGCATTTCACTTGAAGTGAAATGCTGACTGATTTATCTTTATTTGAGAGTATAAGTACTTTTACAAATCCTTATGAGAACCATCGCAAAATGGTCCAGACGCATTATGCTTACAACCACACCATGCAACTCTTTTTTTAGTTTCTACTTTTTCGATTAATGGTGACATTCCTGAACCTTTATGAGAACCATCACAATATGGTTGTTT
>CAZEOC010000540.1:0-2570 GCA_964513525.1 uncultured Saprospiraceae bacterium
TGGAAACTCTCCTTATACTTTTGCTTGGAATAATGGATTAGGAACAACCCAAAATCCTCAAAATGTTCCAGCTGGAAATTATTCTGTTACCATTACAGATGCTAATAACTGTCAATTCACAACAAATACTACGATAAACGCTCCAACATTATTAACTGTTTCTACAACTGAAATACCTCCAGCTTGTGGACAAACAGGAACAATCACGACAACTATTTCAGGCGGAATTTCACCGTATAATTATACTTGGTCAGCTAATGCAAATACTGGGAATACAAATATTGCAAATAATTTATTAGGCGGAATATATACGGTTACAATTACAGATGCGAATAATTGCGCTGTAGTTTCAAATACGGTAACTTTTGCAAGTTCTTCAAATTTGAATGTTACGAGTTCTGTGCTTCAACCACAATGTCAATTAAACACTGGTGTAATCGGCGTTTCTCCAATTTCTGGTGTTGCTCCGTTCACTTTTAATTGGTCTGCTAATGCAAATACAGGCAATCAAACTACCGCAGTAAATCTTATCGGAGGAAATTATTCTGTTACAATTACAGATAATTTTGGTTGTGATACTATATTAAACTTTGTATTAAATACACCAACTATTTTACAAGGAAATGCAAGTTTGAATAATACAAGTTGTGGAGAAAATAATGGTGCAATTCAATATAATATCACAAGTGGAACTGCTCCATTTAATTATTCTTGGTCGAATACAACTAATAACACCAATTCAATTTCCAACTTAGCAGCAGGAAGTTATACATTAGCCGTTTCAGATGCTAATAATTGTAACTTGACAGAAAGTTTTACGATTTCACCATCAGATTCTTTAATTGTAAACGCTGCTATAACACAACCTGGTTGTGATGATGTAGGAAATATTAATTTAACCACTTCAGGTGGAAATTCACCTTATAATTATAATTGGTCCGCCAATGCAAATACAGGAAACAACTCAATTGCAACTAATTTAAATGGTGGAAATTATACTGTAACTATATCTGATTTAGATAATTGTATTTCCATTGCTAATTTTGAATTACAAGAAGTTATTCCTTTTGAATTAGAAACTATTGAAATTATTAATAACACTTGTTATAATGGTAATGATGGAAGTATTGAGGTTACAGCAATAAATGCAACAAATCCTATTAATTTCAATTGGTCGAATGGAGAAAACACAAATTTAATAACAAACCTAATTGCAGGAACTTATAACCTTACAGCAACTGATAATATAACTAATTGTCAAATAACAGAAAGTTATGAAGTCACTGAACCTTTAGGATTTTCAATTGATATTGGCAATAGTTTCACAATCAATGCTGGAACTGAATTCATTTTACAAGTAAATAATCCAATTGCTGGAGTTGATTATATCTGGACTGGTTCCAATGGATTTTCCGATGAAGGAATCTCTATTTCAACAACAATAACAGAAGCAACAACCTTTGTTGTTTCAGGAAGTCAAAATAATTGTCCACCGATAACCAGTGAAATCACTGTGAAAATTGAGACCGATGGTGAAATAGAAGTTCCAAATGCCTTTTCTCCAAACGATGATGGCAAAAACGATTTATTTAGAGTTGCAACTAATTTATCTATCGAAGTAGTAGATTTTAAGGTCTTCAATCGTTGGGGAGAGATAGTTTATGACAATACAATTGGAGAATGGAATGGTAAACATCAAGGTAAAAGTGCACCAAATGGCGCTTATGTATATATGATTGAAATTATCAAACCAGATGGACAAAATCAACTTTTCAAAGGTGAAGTTATTTTGTTGAGATAAGCATTTACAAGGTATATCAAAGTCAATAAATGTGTTGTAATAAAAATTAATTCATGCTCTACCCTATTCTTTATTGAAGATAAATTAGAATAAGGAAATCAGTTACAATATTTCAATGTGATAATTTAATAGTTTTTTTTCTTAGTGTAAATTACACACTTAGTTTTTTTTATTACCTTTGTGCGATAGATATTAAAAATTACTATTTCTTACTTTATAAGTATCACAATTACAATATCTTTGATACTAATTAATTGATTTCAAAAAAACATTATAAACCAATATTTATATATGATTAAGGCTTGTATATTCGATTTAGATGGTGTAATTACCGATACAGCAGATTTTCATTTTACTGCTTGGAGAAAATTAGCAAACTCTTTAGGATTTGATTTTGATAAAGAATTCAATGAAACATTAAAAGGTGTTAGTAGAATTGATTCTTTAAAAGCAATTCTAAAATTAGGCGGAGTTGAGAAAACAGATGCTGAAATTCAGGAATTAGCAACTAAAAAAAATGAATGGTATACGGAATTACTAAAAGAAATGACGCAAGATGATGCTTTACCTGGTGTGAGAGCGTTATTAACAGACTTGAAAGCTAAAGGTTATAAGATCGGCTTAGGTTCAGCCAGTAAAAATGCAGTTCCAGTTTTGACTTTTCTAAATATGATGGACTTTTTTGAAGTTATCATTGATGGAACTAAAACAACAAAAGGCAAACCAGACCCACAAGTATTTCAAATGGGTGCAACGGCTTTAGGTGTAA
>CAZEOC010000541.1:0-2557 GCA_964513525.1 uncultured Saprospiraceae bacterium
AGACGGGCGCTTGCCCTTGTGACGCATACGACCGGCCTTAGACATGACCTGGTTGCTATTGACAGGTTAGACACAGCACCGATTGATGCAATGCACTGATCAGGAACCATGCGAAGCTCGCCAGATGTCAGCTTGATTTGGGCATAACCCGCATCACGACCAACAAGTTGGGCATAACAACCCGCTGAGCGAACCATCTGAGCCCCCTTGAGAGGCTTCATCTCGATGTTGTGTATGATCGTCCCGACAGGAATATTCTTCAGCGGAAGAACGTTACCCGGCTTAATGTCAGCCGTTTTGGACGTGATCACCGTGTCACCAACAGACAAACGCTGTGGCGCTACGATGTATGACTGCTCGCCATCTTCGTATTTGATAAGCGCGATAAAGGCTGTGCGGTTCGGATCATACTCAAGACGCTCAACCGTCGCAGGCACATCCCACTTGGTGCGCTTGAAATCGATCTTACGATAGAGACGCTTAGCTGCACCACCACGACGACGGGCGGTAATACGGCCCTTATTGTTGCGACCACCAGACTTGGTCAGACCCTCAGTGAGCGCTTTGACCGGACGGCCCTTGTGCAACTCAGAGCGGTCAACCAGAACCAGCTGACGCTGACCGGGTGACGTAGGGTTATATGTCTTCAATGCCATCTTACGTCTCCCTTACAATCCGGTCGTGATATCAACAGACTGTCCGTCTGCGAGCGTCACGATGGCCTTCTTGTAGTCAGAGCGACGACCGAGCATACCCCGGAAGCGCTTGGTTTTACCTTTGACCAAGATCGTGTTGACCTTTGTCACGTCGACTTTGAACAAGCTCTCAACCGCTTCCTTAATGTCCGGCTTTGTCGCCGTCAGAGGAACGCGGAAAATCACTTTATTCTCCTCCGCAACCAGCGTGGATTTCTCCGTGATGATTGGCGACAGAAGCGTGTCGTAATTATGTGGTTTCACGTCAGCCATGGATTATTTCCCTTCCTTGGCGCGTTTAGCGAGTTGGCGGGCCGCATACTCACGATCCACTTTGGCACGAGGCGCACCACCAGCGATCATTTCTTTAGCCTGCTCGAGCCATTCTTCACGGTCAGCCTTTTCAGTCAGACCCAGCTCCTCAAGAACAGCCTTGCGGTCTGCAGCTTTCGCATCGGCATAAGCCGTCAGTGAGCCAAAACCTTTAGAGCGAAGCCCCTTGGCCGCCTTCGGACCAATCCCGTCGACAAGCACAATATCGTCAACAAAACTGTCCTTAGAGAACGGCGAAGCCGCCTCAAGCGTGCCATCAAAGCGGGCCTGAATACCGTCCAACGCATCTTTGGTTACTACGAGTGTTTTGCGACGCAGGACGTCGTAAACATTCAAGCCTGCAACCGGCAACACATCCACATTCGGAATGTTACGCGCAGCTTTGGCAAAATTCTCGTCAACAGAGACACCACCAATGATCAGTGCGTTCTCAATACCGAGTTTCCCAAATTTCGCAGAAAGCTCTTTTGTCTTTGCATCTTTCAACTCAGCCTTGTCGAGAACGATGATCGCCTCGTCTTTGACCTTTGAAGACAAAGCATGAGCAAGCGCCAACTTGCGAACCTTTTTCGGCAATGCATGCGCGTGACTACGAACGCGAGGCCCGTGCGCAACAGCACCACCAACAAAGATGTTGGCATTCTTGGAACCGTGACGCGCGCCACCTGAACCTTTTTGGCGAATGTACTTCTTGGTTGTAACCGAGACGTCACCACGCTCTTGCGTTTTGTGAGTACCAGCCTGGCGCTTGGCAAGCTGCCAGCGAACGGTGCGCTGCAGAATGTCGCCGCGGATCTCTTCAACACCGAAGATGGCGTCGTTGAGCTCGGCTTTGCCCGCAGCTTTTCCGTCGAGAGTTTTAACGGCGAGTTCCATTATTCAGACGCCTCCTTCAGGAGCTTCTTCAAAAGAGCCTGATCAGTTTTGGCGCGTGGCTCACCACCGGCCAGAATATCTTTTGCCTGACCGACCCAATCTTCATTGGCCGCATCATCGGCAACACCCAGCTCCTCAAGAGCCGCAGCACGCTCAGCCTCATCCGCATTCACAAACGCAGAGAGCGAACCGTAGCCCTTTTCCTTGAGCGCTTCTTCAGTCTTTGGACCAATGCCATCAACCAGAACAATATTGTCAGCTGCAGTGCCTTCGATCTTAACGCTGCCAGCCGGAGCCTCAACCGAAGCAGACGCCTTGAACGAACCATCAACCGGTGCGTCAGCATGCAGATCCCTTTTCACAGCGTCACGAAGCTCAACATAAGAGCCCTCAGCGCCAGGGATCGCCCCTTTAACCAGGATGAGACCACGCTCAGCATCGGTGCGAACGACCTCAAGGTTTTGAACAGTCACACGCTCAACGCCATAATGACCGGCCATCTTCTTACCTTTGAAGACTTTGCCTGGATCCTGACACTGACCAGTAGAACCGTGCGCACGGTGAGAAATTGAAACACCGTGCGTCGCACGCATACCGCCAAAGTTCCAGCGCTTCATCGCACCGGCAAAACCCTTACCGATCGTAACGCCCGC
>CAZEOC010000542.1:0-2539 GCA_964513525.1 uncultured Saprospiraceae bacterium
TGAAACATTTTCCATTTTTATTGTAGGAATAAATCGTTTTCGATTTTGGAAAATCTGGTAATTGATACTCAACAATTTTGAGTTGATTATTGAGATTATTTGTCCTCCATTCTGTAAAAATGATTTGTCCATTTTGGTCTTTTTCAATCGTTTTAATATCAAAATTTTCACCATTGTATTCGTATAGAGAAACACTTCGATTTGTTTCTTCATCCATTTCCAAATCTATATCTATTTGTGTGCTCTTCGTCTTTTTTCCCTCTGAATTATAAACATATTCAAAAACTCTTTTTTTCGTTAAATCGCCGTTTTTTTGATAAAAATATATTGTTGATAAATCACCATTTTTATTATAATCATATCCTTCTGAATACCATTTTCCTGTCCGATTATTACCCGATAATTTATTTATTTTTCGTCCTTCACTATCGTAATCATATTCTGTAATTAAATCATATTCATGACCTTGTTTGAAGGTTTTGATTTCTTTGATTAATAGGTTTTGAGCATTATAATTTCTACGAACAGTATATAATAATTCGCTTTTCTCATTGAATTGACTGAATTCAACTAATTGGTTATTTTCATACTTTTTAGTTTGCGAAAGTTGTCCTTTTATTCCCTTATTATTAATGGAATAAATACGAACCGTTTGACTAATCGCAATTGTTTGCACAATATTTAAAAGTAGAAAAGTGATTATATATTTCATTGTTATTATTTTAGTTTTAATAACTTGAAATGAGAGAAATGGTTTAAGTTTATTGTAGGGATTTGCTTTTAGATTAAGTTATCTATTTGAGTTCAACCTATTAGGTTGGAAACTTTTTCACAACAAAATCAAATTTATATTATTCTCTGAATTATAAATCAATCTAATAGGAAATTCATTTCTATTGCATAAAAACGAATCACTTAATAGGTTTAAATTACTTCATTTTTCAATCTTTTGAATTAACCAAAACCTATTAGATTGAAAATCTTTTTCACATCAAAATCAAACTTATATTATTCTCCGAATTATAAATCAACCTAATAGGAAATTCATTTTTATTGCATAAAAACGAATCACCTAATAGGTTTAAATTATTTCATTTTTCAATCTTTTGAATTAACCAAAACCTATTAGGTGAAAATTACTGAAAGTCATTTTTCCCTATTAGATTGAAAACTTTTTCACTTAGACTTTCATTCTAAAATAAAATCTTCGCCTAAAAAATTCTCAATTATTCCGTGATGCTTTTCTTTAAAATCCTGTTTAGAATCAAAATATTTTTCAAATGCTTTTGTACTGAACCAATATTCGTTATTATTCAAATAATCATAATAAGAACTATACTGCCATTCTGCTAAATTATAAATAAATTTATGATGGACAGGATTTCTATGAATGTAGAAAATTAGATACCTAAAATATGCTTCATTTTCAATTTGAATTCTTTTAAATGGTAAGCTGAATAATTTATCCTTTCTATCATATTTCAAATTAAAGGTTCGGGTATAACTATTAAAAAAATTACTAAAAGGCTGCATGATTTTTCGAGCTAAATCATTATCGTTTTTTGTAATTTGTATTTTATTAGGTAATAAATGAAGCGGTTTAATCTTTAACAAAAAATGAAAATGATTTGGCATTAAACAATAACTATAAACAATAGCAACAGGCTTTATAAATTGAATGAACTTTTTAATAAAATTTTCATAATCGTTAGGATGAATAAACAAATCTTCCTTATTTATTCCACGATTAATAATATGGTAAACTTGATTCGGAAATAATTTATCGTACATCATTTCTTGTTTTTAAATATGATTTAATTCGCTTTGAACAAACTCAGACTTATTAGGTGATTTTGTAAAACAAAATTTCCTATTAAGTCGGTCAACTTATAAAAGAAATTTTATTTTATTTAGACTAAACCTAATAGGAAATTCATTTTTATTGCATAAAAACGAATCACCTAATAGGTTGCTTTATATTCAACAAAAAACTAAAATCTTATTCGCATTTGTACTTTTGCTTCTGTTCGATGATTTTCAGGAGTTTCTTCCAAAGTAGAACCAACCGTTTCTCTATTGTAAAAAGTCGTTCTCGCGATTCGAGCTTCTAACATAATCGCTTTTGAAAAACGGTATCGAGCATTAAAATAAAAACGGCTGCCTTTGTAATAATAAGCTGGAACAGAAAAGTTATAAAGCAAATCATTTTCATAAGCGAAGATTCGAGCATTAAAACTTTCGGTATCGAATAAAGCAAAGCGAGTTGAAAAACGAAACTTATCTCCAGTATAACTCAAATCTTGATACACCATAAAACCATTTTCTGCCTCATTATCACCATTTTGAAATTTAGAGATTTCGACTCGACTTCTAATTTTAAAATAATTATTGAGTTTTGTCGTCAAATCAAAACGAAGTTGCATTCTTGATTCAGGAACGATAAAATCAATATTTGTTGTATTGTTTTGAGCATTTCGCTCTTTGATTTCTTGTCGAAAACGAACATACATTTCCGTTTCTCGGTTTGGTCGATAATTCA
>CAZEOC010000543.1:0-2521 GCA_964513525.1 uncultured Saprospiraceae bacterium
GATTTTTATCGGGAGAATAAGTTAGAATACTTGGAAAATTGTGTTCAGGTACTTAAAATAGAAAAGTAAAGGTTAAAAAATGCATTTCCAAATTTTGGAAATGCGTTTTTATTATGAATAAATAAAACGAATTTTACTTTCTTAACATAATTATCAATTATTTATTAAATAAAATACTCTAAAGTGTTGGTTTGGGGTTAGTCGAAAATATAAATGCATTTCAATTTTATTAGAATTCGATTAAGCAAATCTCGAATATTTATCACGTTAAATTTTTTGAAAAAATTTAGACACTCTATTTTTCTAATTCTTTTAATTGCCATTTTAATACATTTGACTCAACTACTTTACACTTTTGAGAAGAAAGGACGCAAAAAGATTGATTAATAAAAAGTTATAATTATTAATAAAACTAGTGAATCATAAATAAGCAAATGACTATTCTGGAAATTAATGAATTTAAGAAGCATTTTCCTTTTCACCTTGTTTAGTAAAAACTTTGATATTGGCAAGTTGTGTTATGGTTGCCCGTTTTATTTGATTTTTTAAGTTGAAAAACTTATAAACTTTTGTAGTTTTTATATGACTGTTAATTCAAGATATGTTATCTGTTTTTTTTAATAAAGAGGAAAAATATACCTTGAGTATAGATAGGATTAATTGGAAATAAGGTATAATAAATATCAATAGTTTTAGAATTGGTTTGATACTTGATAGTGCCAATTTTTTCCCATTATATTTTGAGTTATTCAATAAAAGAAATAACTCAAATCAATAGGAAAAGATAAGGTTAATATCAGAATTCTATAAGAGTGAAAAAATATGTGTATTTGATTGATATGTAAACAGTTATGAATGTAAATTATTTTATGTATTGATGCCTAAATTAATCAGAAGCTTTTGCATGAATTTTGTCATCAATTAAGAAGAGTTTTTTACATAAATATAATAATACAATGTAGCATTACTTTCAGTAATTATTCATCCAAAAGACTATATGAATATTTTTTATAAAATATTAGTTATAATACTCGCTTTATTTTATACATCACAACTTTTTGCACAGTCAGGAAATTGCCATTCTGCAACACCTTTTTTTGTTGCTGATTTATCTGGTAATCCTGATAGTATTTGGTATTCTCCAAGTGTATCCAGAAATAAAACATGCTGTTCAAGTTCACATCCTGACAGATGCATCGAATTTGAAATTATTTTAGATTCTAGTGCAATGGGAGTTATTTTTGATATATTTTCTGGAGCAGTTCCGTCAGGTTCGATGTTCTATCAATTCAATTGTGGAACAAATGTAGCCGTTGGTGATCCTATCTGTTTAGATGGTCCAGGACCACATATTATTACCTTTTGCAAACCTGGTAATAACCAAAATGTATATAGTTTTACTTCTATACCTAAAAATATTGAAGTTAGTGATACATTCACTAGAGCTGGTTGTCCTGTCGATATACCTACTGTAACTGGAATTACTTCCTCTACGACAATTTGGAAGGATATATCAGGAAGCGGTTATGAATCGTATTTAGACTGTTCTTCTGGTTGTTTAAATCCTACTTTTTCTCCGCCAAACAATGCACCTACACAAATTAAATATGAAGTATGTGGGGAAAGTAACTCTCCGCTTTGTGCTTCTAGTATTGTTATAATTTGTGATACCGTAACTATTGATATTTCTCCAGATTTTAATACAACAGTTTCTAATATTAATTTTTGTGAATCAGATACTCAATACCCAGTTGAAGTCTTAACTTCAATTCCTAATTATAATTATAATTATCAATGGAAAGATGGAATAAATGGAATAGGAACAACAGTTTCTAATAATGATAATCATACTTATAGTATAGTTGATAATTATTCAGTTATTGTAACAGATATAGATTATGGAAACTGTTCTTCTGATACTGTTAACTTTACTATTTCATTATTTGAAGAATACTCAACGGATCTTGTTGAATACTCTTGTATTCCATCTGACACTGGAGTGATTTCTACTATTTTAATGAGTATAGATGGCTGTGATTCTACTGTTACGACTACAACTTTATTATTACCAAGTGAGATTCAATATTTCGACAAATTTGTTTGTAATGTAGCAGATACAGGTACTCAAGTAATAGTTTATAATAATAAATACGGTTGTGATTCAACAGTCTATACGATTAGTTTACTTCCCACAACAGATTCAACAATATACCTTTATTCTTGTAATCCAGCAGATACTGGAACAACAATAACAGTTATGCAAGGCTATAACGGTTGCGATTCCACGACTACAACAATAGTAGCCTTATATTCAACACAAAGCACAACTTTAAACGAAAGTATCTGTGAAGGAGATACTTATCAAGCTGGAGGACAAATTCATACGATGAGTGGCACGTATAATTATACCTTACAAACATGGCAAGGTTGTGATTCGACGGTAACTTTGAATTTAATTGTTAATCCAAATGATACTACTTATTTGACAGCAACGACTTGCGATGCCAATCAAGTTGGAACA
>CAZEOC010000544.1:0-2509 GCA_964513525.1 uncultured Saprospiraceae bacterium
TGAAAAAATAATCATAATCTCAAGTGCAAAAACGCAATATGAATTACCAAAAAGATATCAATTTCAGAAAAAATGGAAGTTATACAAAATCGTTCCACCAAGATTGACCAAATTAGGGGCAATTGTTTTACAACCTTTAGTAGAACCCGATAGAATACGAGAAAATGCTACTTTCAGAAGTATGTTATTTTCAAAACATCCGAAATACATGAAACGTTCTGTTCAGTTGATAATAGAATGGAATCGTGAAGAATACGACGAAAGGATTATTCATATTCATGGAGATAAGGACAAAACGTTACCAATTAGAAATATTGATTATGATATTTTATTTTCTGAAGGTTCTCATATGATTACTCTCACAGAAGGCGAAAAAATAGGTAATATGTTAAGTCATATATTAAACTAATACTTCATTAAATGCTCAATTTATAAAAGTGTAAAATTGAATATTTATTTAACATTATGTCGGGTATTATTTAAAATGTAAGTAAGAAAACCCACTATACAATTTTTTTCATAAGTTTGCGGTCGATTTCAAATAAGGATAAAATCACAATTTATGAAAAACGTTTTATTATTACTTTTATTATTTTCTGTGAGCCTTGCTAATGCTCAAACAGATTCAACATGGCAACGAAATTTAGAGGATGTTGTGATTAAAGAAAACAGAATTGTCATTCCGTTTTCTCAATCTGCAAGAAATATTTCAATTTTAACAAAGAAAGATTTAGCAGCTTCAACTTCTGTTAATTATGTAGAAGCTTTGAATTATATACCAGGAGTTGACGTTCGTCAGCGAGGTCCAATGGGCGTTCAAGCAGATATTTCTATTAGAGGAGGAACATTTGACCAAACTTTAGTTTTGCTAAATGGTATTAAAATGTCAGATCCGCAAACTGGACATCATTCAGCTTATTTGCCAATATCAATGGGGAATATTGATCAAATCGAAGTTGTAAAAGGTCCAGCAGCAAGAGTTTTTGGGCAAAATGCATTTTCTGGTGCGGTTAATATTGTTACTAAAGTTCCAGAAAATAGAAAATTAGTTATTAATAATACTGTTGGTGAAAATGGATTAGTGGATAGCTACTTAGGACTTTCTTTGCCAATGGGTAGATATAAGCAATTTATATCAATAGGAAGAACCGTAAGCGATGGATATCGTCATAATACTGATTTCAGTACGCTTAATGGATTTTATCAATCAGAATTAAAAATTGGAAGTGGTAAATTAGCTTTACAAGCTGGTCATGTTCAACGTAAATTTGGTGCAAATGGCTTTTATTCAAGTGAAGCTTTTCAGGAACAATATGAAGAAGTAGCAACAACTTATGCAAGTGCAAGTTACCGTTATACTGGTTCAAATTATATTATTACTCCTCGTGCTTATTGGCGTAGAAATCATGATGATTATGTTTTTGTTCGAGCGGATCCGTCTATCTATCAGAATTTACATACAACAAATACTTTTGGTGCGGAAGTTAATTCTGTTATTAACTTGAATGAAAGTTCAATTTTAGGAATTGGTGCAGAATTAAGAAATGAAGATATTAATAGTACAAACCTTGGAGAATGGAATAGAACGATTGCCGGTTTATTTGCGGAATACCGTTGGGAAAAAGGTGATTTTAATATTACACCTGGTGTATTTGTAAATTACTATTCTGATTATGGAGTGAATGCTTTTCCAGGTTTAGATTTAAGTTATAATTTAACATCTTATTCTAAAGTTTTTGCTAATGTTGGAAACTCTTATCGTATTCCAACTTATACGGATTTATATTATGTTGGTCGTACAAATATTGGTAATCCTGATTTAGAGCCAGAATCTGCTTGGACTTATGAAGGTGGATATAAATACAATCGTAAAGGAATATATTTCCAAACAAGTGCTTATTATCAGATGGCTTCAAGTGTAATTGATTGGACAAGAGCAAATGATACTTTAGCTTGGCAACCAAGGAACTTAAACAATATTAATTCTTTTGGTCTTGAATCGGATTTAGATTTTCGTTTTGACCAAATTATGGAAGAAGACGTTTTTATTAAGCGTTTATTTATTGGTTATCACTACATTAATGCAAATTTAGAAATTGATAATGATTTATTATCTCGTTATGCTTTAGAGCATTTGAGTAGTCAATTATCAGTAGGATTGGAGCATAGAATTTACAAAAATTTATATAATTCAATGAAATTGCGTTTTGTTGATAGAATAACAATGGATAATTATTGGGTTTTTGATGCGAAAGTATTTTGGAAAGCTAATAACTATTCAATTTTTGTAGAAGGTACGAATTTATTAGATGCTGAGTATAGAGAAACAAATTTAGTTCTGATGCCAGGTCGTTGGATAAGAGGTGGATTTAATATAGATTTTGGATTTTAATCAAGAAGTAAATATCCAATTTTTAATATTAATACAAAAAGCTTACTCAATTTTGAGTAACCTTTTTGTGTTTTTAGAAATCTATTCTGTAATAATATCATCTAAAATAAAGAAAAT
>CAZEOC010000545.1:0-2492 GCA_964513525.1 uncultured Saprospiraceae bacterium
CTGAATAACCCAAGAATCCTGAATTTGTATTTTGTTCGTACTTCAAACTAAAATCTGCATTACTTAATAATGGATTATTATCACCAGCATCAGTCGCTTTTAGTGCCATAAAAACAGTTCCATAAGGTTGATTATCTGTATTCGTTCCAGTCAAATATTGAGCATCTGTTGCAGCAGCATCAAAATTAATAGCATCGAAATTACCAGTATTATTAAAAGTTGGTCGATTAAGACCTGAACCATTATAATCATCATAATTTCCACTTAAATCAGTCCAAGTATCAATTGAAGTTCCATTCGTAGGATTAGCTATCGAAGTTCCTAAAACATGATTTGCATCCAACCAAAGTGTCAATGACGAATTTCCATTTGTCGAACCTACTCCACCTGGGCCATCATTCAAATAAGAAGCCGCAGCAATATTATTAGTCGTCGCATAAACGGTTGTATATATCAAACTGTCATAACCATTATAAGCCGTTCCAGCGTCGCTGATTTGATAAATTGTTGATGTAATATTTGAAGTCGTCGTTCCATCAGGAAAAGTATAAGCTTCACCAGAACAAACCACAGCATTTTTCATGATAACTTTGGTTGCATTATCTCTAAATCCTAAAAGTTCAACTTTGTCTAATTGTCCGTCATAAGGTTTATCAGAATACGTATATAAATCCGTCGTTATTCGATATTCACCTTGAGTAGATTTAATAATAAAAAGTGGTTGACTATTCAAATATGGTCGTAATTTCAACTGTAAACCATTCGCATAAGCGACTTCTGTTGAAGTCAATGCATTATTTATATATTCTAATGAAAATGCGGTACTATCCACTTCGTTAGATAATTTATTATGAGCACCATAAAAAGTTTCATTCCCTAAATTTTGATTAATAATCGTATTTTTAATAGTATTCAAATCAGAATCTAAAATGTAAAAATTTCTACCTCGAATCGCTTTCCCTGGACTTAAATCTGTGCCTGGAAATTTAATTCCTTCAAATACGGTATAATCTCGATTTGCAATTGTCCCTGCATCTCCTAAGCGAAGCGTTCCTTCATCATTATCCATTAGCAGTGCCAAAGATGGTGTGGTTCCTAAGGCATCTGATGACCAAGCAGCCCAACCGCCTGTATTTGGCAATAGTTCGGTGTAGGAAGTAAAATTGCCTGTTTCTTCTTGAAACGTATGATCCGGATTTGAAGAAAACCAATGATCATAAGTCGAACGTCTAACTCCGCCCCAAGGAATATTAATAAAATCCATCGTGTCATTTCCAAAGTTATACATCAACATATCAATTTGAATCAATCCATCACCAAGATTTTTGAACCGTGTATAATATAAAACAGCAGAAGTATGACCTGAAATCAAATTATCGGCGGTATGCGCTTGTTGTCCCCAAGTAACGATGGTATAACTATTATCAGAATTGTTATAATATTCCGCAACTATTGGCGAATAAAACGGTATTGATTGATCATCATTTTTCAAATAAACTCCAGCTTGATGAATAAAGTACTTTTTACCATTAGATGGATCATTTAAAGTTCCATCAACGGCAACCATTTGCCAAACTTCATCTACCCAAGGTGCAGTTGCTGGATATTGCGGAGGTACCGTTTCTCCCGAAGAAGTTACAAATGAATAAATATGTCCACCTTTTCCTACTCTTAATTCATAAGATTTATCAGAATTCGTAGTATGTGTATAAGCTAATTTTGCATGATAAACATATTCTTCTGAAAAAGGCGAAGCCCAATAAGAATTAGAAGGTACATAAGCATTTGTAAATGTAAAATTTGTTAAATCGGTAGCTATTGGTCTGCCACCAGGAAAAATATCAGTTTTACGTTCGTCTAATGTTTGAGCAAAACTTCCAATTTGAATTAACAATAAAAATATTACTACTAGAATTACTTTTAAATACTTCATTTTTCCTATTTACTTTTAATAATTCAATCCTTGATTAAACAAAAGAGGAACAAATTATCTAATATTAAAGCTATTAGATGATTTATTCCTCTTTCATTATTATCCAATTCTTACATTTTATTTTCCAATAATCTCTCGTATTTCTGCCTTAAATTTTTCTGCTAATTTATTAGCTGCTTTTTTAGATTTACTTTCTGTATAAATACGAATAATTGGTTCTGTATTTGATTTTCTCATATGTACCCAATCATTACCAATTTCGATTTTTAAACCATCAATTGTCAAATGTGGATAATCCTTATATCTTTCTTGTAAGGTTGATAACAAGCCTTCCATATCAATATCTGGTGTAAGTTCAATTTTATTCTTAGAAATTGTGTAATCTGGATAAGTTTGACGAAGTTCCCAAGCAGTTCTTTCTGCTGTAGCCATATAAGTCAACATCAAAGCAACACCAACTACTGCATCTCGACCATAATGTAATTCTGGATAAATTACACCTCCATTTCCTTCACCACCGTTAACTGCATTCTGATATTTCATCTGACCAACAACATTA
>CAZEOC010000546.1:0-2481 GCA_964513525.1 uncultured Saprospiraceae bacterium
TCCTAACTTTTTCTTTTTCTTCTTGTGTCGCTTCTTTTTTAAAACGTTCGTCGCAAGTTTGGTAAATCACTTCAATTTTATCCGCAGGAATTTTATAATATTTAATAATGTCTCGCTTCGTCTGTTCGCTAATCGCAATAATCACATCAGCTGCCTTGCAAGCATATTTTAGTTTCCAATCGTATATTTTACTATCAATGAATTTGTATTGGTTTGGATAGATTTTAAAAATCAAATCATGAACCGTTAGAACACTTTTGATCTTGGATTTATGAATGCCTTTTGGTAATTCATGTGTTAAACCATGATAAATATCAATCTTTTGTTTTTCTAAGTCTTTCGTCATTTTGAAGGTTCGCCAAAACCAAGATGGTTTAGCAGAAGCAGTATGAATGGTATGTTTTTCTTGAAATGAATTAGTTTCAAAATCTGGTTTCAAAGCTGGCGTAAAGAGATGAATATCACAGTCTTTATGAAATTGATTTAAATTCTCAATAATTCCACGACTATAATTGCCTAATCCTGTATGATTATAAAAAATGCGTTTTGCGTCAAAACCTAGCTTCATCCGAACAAATTAACGATTAAATTTATAAATCATAAAAAATAATTGCCCGTGGGAACTTTTAATTTCATCTTTTAGTTAAAAAAGTATCCAAAAAATTTAGACATTTGCAAAAAGATAGTATTTTTGCAATCGCTAAAACAGCAATGGTCTCGTAGCTCAGCTGGATAGAGCATCTCACTTCTAATGAGACGGTCACAGGTTCGAATCCTGTCGGGATCACTAATAAAAAATAATTAGTCGTTAAGAATTTATTTTCTTAACGACTTTTTTTATGCACTTTTAATAGAAAATATCTCAATTGTTGTTAACAATTATCTCGTTTTTTGTTTAAAAATTAACATAATGTTTTTTCTAATTATTGATATTAAATACATCCAAATATTATATTTGCAAAGCAAGTTGAAAATTAAAAAGAGTAATTAGTAAAATAATTAATCTTACTTGATTTTGAATTGTATTAATAATGAGAACAGTGAGAAAATATTAGAAATTTAGTTTAACAATAAGTTATTTTTTCTACTATTTATAATCGCCTATTTTTCATTAATTTCCAGATTATACTAAATAAAATACTATGGCTTTAATAGAAAATGCAAATTCACTAAATCGTGCTTCCAAACAAGATAGATTTCAAGGACATGATTATTATAATATTGATGAATTATTAGATACAGATCATATTTTAGCTCGAGATGCAGTTCGAGATTGGGTAAAAAAAGAGGTTTCTCCAATTATCGAAGATTGTGCGGAGAAGAATGTTTTTCCAAGAACTTTAATCAAAGGATTAGGAGAGATTGGTGCTTTTGGACCGAGTTTACCTGTGAAATATGGAGGAGGAGGAATGGACGAAATCGCTTATGGAATTATTATGCAAGAATTAGAAAGAGGTGATTCGGGCGTTCGTTCGGCAGCATCTGTTCAAGGTTCGTTGGTGATGTATCCGATTTATAAATATGGTTCTGAGGAGCAAAGAATGAAGTATTTACCGAAGTTAGGAAGTGGTGAATTTATTGGTTGTTTTGGCTTAACGGAACCAGATCACGGCTCTAATCCAAGTGGAATGATTACCAATATTAAAAAAGATGGAGAGGATTATATTCTGAATGGCGCTAAAATGTGGATTACAAATTCTCCGATTGCAGATATTGCTGTTGTTTGGGCAAAAGATGAAGAAGGGAAAATTAGAGGCGTTATAGTTGAAAGAGGAATGAAAGGTTTTACTTCTCCAGAAATTAAAGGAAAATGGTCACTTCGAGCTTCTGTTACTGGAGAATTAGTTTTTGAAGATGTTCGTATTCCAAAAGAAAATATATTACCGAATATTAAAGGACTTCGAGGACCTTTGTCTTGCTTATCCAAAGCTCGTTATGGAATTGCTTGGGGCGCAATTGGTGCTGCAATGGATTGTTATGATTCTGCTTTGCGTTATAGTTTGGAAAGAGAACAATTCGGGAAACCAATTGGTGGATTTCAATTAACACAAAAGAAATTGGCAGAAATGATTACTGAAATCACTAAAGCTCAATTGATGGTTTGGAGATTGGGAACATTAGCGAATGAAGGGAAAGCGACTCCAGCACAAATCTCTATGGCAAAGCGAAATAACTGTGAAATGGCAATTAATATTGCAAGAGAAGCCCGCCAAATTCATGGTGGAATGGGAATTTCTGGAGAATATCCGATTATGCGTCATGCTATGAATTTAGAATCTGTTATCACTTATGAAGGTACGCATGATATTCACTTATTAATCACAGGAATGGACATTACAGGGATTAATGCGTTTAAATAATTAAGAATGTTATAAACTTTTTCTGAACCGCAGAATGATGAATTAAGAATATTGAATGTCGAAGTTTGACGAATTTTATCACGATAAGAAGTATATTTTGATTAAGATAAAGTAGGTTATA
>CAZEOC010000547.1:0-2450 GCA_964513525.1 uncultured Saprospiraceae bacterium
GAGAAAAAGTATTTTTATTTTCATTTGAACTCCAATGGGTTGAACAAACTTAACGGACCTCATGTGCTAACGCCAAGCTTACCCGCAATTTATAAGATGAACGTTTTGCGGTAAAGTGACGCGACAGCGGCACCGCAAAACGGGCAGCTTGTAAATTGTCGGGTAGAGCTTTTTGTTAAGTGCCATTTCTAAACTTGCTCCACGGCGCTTATAGCAGAAAGTATTCTTCTACAGTCCGATTTTACCGGAATTACAGGTTTTGAGATTAAAGAGTTCTCCACCCCAAGCAAAACCGACACTTGCGCTAATAGATTTTTGGCTGTGGCTATAGCCATGCTAACTTCGTCATTAGTAATTCCAGCTTTCTTGAACAGCGCCACCTCTGATTCAGTTCTAGAAGTATGTGCGACTACTCCGCCCCGAAGCACCTTTATTTTTTTCCAAATGTGTTCGTTTTCTGCGTACTGCTCCGACAACTTCTTTACGACCGCTTGATCATAGTTTGATTTCTTTAACCGCTTGAGTAGTTCAGGGAAACTCATTCCTGAGCTAGATCGATCGGTAAAACGCCCCAAACCTGAAATTGCTTGAAACCGTGATAAATCTATTATGCTCTCGAAAAATGCTCGATGTTCATAAATTGCACTTTGGTGCTCCTTGTAATTTTCCTCTGAACCAAATTCACGCCACATAGCGTCCGCTTCAATAGCTCTATGTAGTGAAAGAGCCATTTTTTTGAAAACGGACTCTAGTTGCTCTTCTTGAGTACTCATTGGAGGCACTCCTTTATACACTTAACGCCGCAAACTGCCGTGCACTACAAGGTGGCGCGAGGAACGAGACGCTACCTTGTAGTGCATCGGAAGCTTTGCCTTGTTAAATTCTATATAGTTCATTGTACGGTTCAAAAGCAGTATTCTCATCCTGTGTATCTAGCAGCATTGCCCACGAATAAGAGATACAATCCAACCAACCCTCAATAGTACGTGCTTCGTCGCCAGTAATTATTTTATTACGCAAAAGCATACCGTCCTCGTGAACCGCCCACGCTTTTCCGAGGCACAATATTCCCGCCATATCTGAGACAATATTTTTGTCTATGGTATCACTCCTTATGAGATACGGCGCTAACGATGCTATGCAACCCATAATGGAATGGAAGTTAGACTCAACCAAATCCATGCCTTGATATGGCCGCAGACTACCAAGGAATCCTTTCTGCCAACGTGTGTCATTGATTTCTGCGCTTCTACCACTATGGAAGCTGAGTGCTTCTATTGCTTGAGCTTCGTTCATTTTTCGAATCTAACTACCAAGCGTTTATACAGTCGTGCGCAGCATGCTGAATAGACGCCTGTTGGACTGAGCCGCCCATCTGCTTGCTCTTACTTATATAGAATTAGTATTCAGCGAACACTACGTTCAGTTGACGCCGGGGACAAATTTCACGTTCTCGTGCTGCGTACATCTGCTTCATCGCCGGTTCTCCCTGTCGGTTTTTACGCTCGACGCACATAGTTTATCCGATATGCACGCATCTGTGGTAGTCCATGCAACAGCATGCCGTTGAGCACATCTGCAGGATGTCTCATCGGCCATCTTCCGGGTACTTCTTGTCTAACGCGATAAAGGTCAGTGCATGAGTCGAGATCCAGGGGGCTCGTTTTGAGCCACAGGGTGGCTGATCGGTGGAACCAGCTGCCCAACCTTACAATGATTACAGCGATAAACCACTAACACATCGGAAGACACGGCACTTTCGCGCTCTTCTTTCTCTTCGTTGTTATCCTCAACCAACAACAATGATCGAATATGGGCAATTTTCTCCCGGCGACTCCGGTTTGACAACAATCCATAGTGACGGATACGCACTAATCCCTTGGGCAGAACATGCAATAAAAACCTGCGGATAAATTCATCGGCGGTTAGACATAGCGTTTTTCGTTTTTCATCATCCCTGTAATCCTTGTAGGAGAACTCCACACTGTTCGTGCTCATTGACAATATCCGGGTGTCGCTGATCGCGATACGGTGCGTATATCGACTGAGATAGTCGACCACTTGCTTGCTTCGCCCTTCACATGGCTTGCTGTACACAACCCACTCTTTGCCCATCAGCGCATCGAAGGTCTCATCCACATTCGTAGTGATCCGATGCAGCTGTCCTTGATTCGTCGCCTCTCTCAATGCGCTTATCATGGCTCCTCGCAACCGCCGGGATAACGCACGAACTGGAAAGAGATAATTACCACGGGCAGATATCCATTTTTCATTTAATGCGCCACCGGGGACTAAACAATGTATATGCACATGTCGGGACAGGTTCTCACCCCAGGTATGTAAAACACTCGTCACACCAATTTGACCCCCTAAGTGTTTCGGGTTTTCTCCGAAGCGCTTCAACGTCGACCACACGCTGTCAAAGAACAATCGATAGATCACTTCAGGGT
>CAZEOC010000548.1:0-2425 GCA_964513525.1 uncultured Saprospiraceae bacterium
ACCAAAAGACATTCTTGAAAAAGAAATCATTATTCAAGCAGATAAAGACGGTAATTTACCAATATCAATTGCAGCAAAATCAATCACGAATACTTACAAATTAAAGTATGAATATGATTTAGAAATACTGCATTTACTGAATTACAATCCTGATAAATTATCAGGTGGATTTGTACGGTTTGATTTTGGAAAATCTTATAAATCACAAAAGCCAGTCAGTACAATAATTAAAAATAGTTTGTATTGGACCATGTTATTGAGCTTTTTATCTATACTATTTACCTACTTGATTTCTATTCCAATTGGTGTTTTTTCAGCACGTAAAAAAGGGTCAAAAGCAGATAATGTTATTTCTACTTCTCTATTCATGTTATATTCCTTACCGAATTTCTGGATAGCAACTTTAATGATTGTTTTTTTAGGAACAGAATTAGGTTGGTTTCCTGTTTTTGGTGTCGGAGAAGTTGCTGCTGACGCAGGTTTCTGGGAAACTTTACGAGTTCGATCATATCATTTATTCTTACCATTAATATGTTGGACTTATCCGAGTTTAGCATTTTTGTCAAGGCAAATGCGTGGTGGAATGTTAACCGTTTTGCGACAAGATTTTATTAGAACTGCTCGTGCCAAAGGTTTAGAAGAAAAAAAGGTAGTTTGGAAACATGCTTTTCGCAATTCTTTATTACCAATAATCACCCTTTTCGCAGGTGTTTTTCCAAGAATGATTTCAGGTTCTATTGTCATCGAAGTCATTTTTTCAATTCCAGGAATGGGTTCAACTATGTTGAGTGCAATTGATGGAAAAGATTTTCCGCTTGTATTTACAATAGTAATGTTTTCTGCAATTTTGACCATTATTGGCTATTTAATTGCAGATATTTTATACGCTATTGTTGATCCAAGAATTACTTATAAATAAGAATTTACAAATAGATTCACTAACGAATAAACTATTAACTGAGTAACTAATTACTAAAAAATGTTTCGTAGAAAAAACAAACAAAAAACCGCAGATAAAAAGACATATTGGTCTTATGTTCGTCGCCAATTTGGTAAGAACAAAAGAGCTTTATTTGCGATGTATATTGTTTGTTTCTTAGCGATAATTGCTGTTTTTGCAGATATTTTGGCAAGTGACAAACCTATTGTGATGAAATACGACAATAGTTGGTATGCACCTGTTTTCAAGCAATATACAGTTGATTTGGGAATTGGAAAATGGGATACTAATTTATTGAATCCAGAATGGAAAACATTAGAAATGGATTTTGCCATTTGGCCTTTGATTCCTTATGCACCAAGTAATTTGGATAAAGAATCCAATTATGTATCGCCATTTGATGAACAAATACGTACTGGAAAATGGCGACATTGGTTAGGAACAGATGACCTTGGTAGAGATGTCGCAGCTGGGATGATTCATGGCACTCGAATAGCTTTTATGGTCGGAATCGTTTCGATGGGAATTGCTTTTGTCGTTGGTGTATTTTTAGGTGGAATCGCAGGTTATTTTGGCGATAATAAATTAAAAGTTTCTACCATTAGAATCATTTTAAATGTATTGGCTTTACCTTTTGCCTTTTTCTATGGATTTATTAGTCGTTCTTATACTTTAAGTGATGCTTTTTCCGTCTCCTTTTTTGATTTTTTAGGTCAATTCTTATTTAGCATATTTTTATTTATAATCATTTTATTACTGGCTAATCTATTAGTTTTTCCATTCAAGAAATTAAAAATATTAACAAAAAAAGTCGCTTTACCTTTAGATTTAATGATAACTCGGTTAATAGAAATTGTAGTTTCTATTCCTGTATTGGTATTGATTTTGGCAGTTATTGCAATTGCAAAACCATCAATTTATAATGTAATGATTGTCATTGGATTGGTAAGTTGGACAGGAATTGCAAGATTCGTTCGAGCAGAATTATTAAAAGTAAGACGATTAGAATATGTAGAAGCAGCAAATGCTTTAGGATTTTCAAGTTTCCGAACGATGTTCAAACATGCGATTCCAAACGCTTTGTCGCCAGTTTTCATTTCTTTAGCATTTGGCATCGCTGCCGCAATTCTGATAGAATCATTTTTATCCTTCTTAGGATTTGGAGTAGCTGCAGAAACAATTACTTGGGGGAAATTATTAGCAATCAGCCGTGATAATAATTCTGCTTGGTGGTTAGCCGTATTTCCAGGATTTGCTATTTTTCTTACAGTTACCGTTTTCAATCTTATCGGTGAAGGCTTGACAGATGCACTTGATCCGAGATTAAAACAATAACATTCAAAACTTAATAGTGAAATTATTATTCTTTAATATTAAAGGTGTCTAAGTACTTAAACAGCTTTATTATTAAACACTTATATATTTACGACTTAATTAAGAGCATGTCTAAATTTCTATCGGCTGAAAACCAATACTTTACGAACC
>CAZEOC010000549.1:0-2425 GCA_964513525.1 uncultured Saprospiraceae bacterium
TTCTCATTTTTAAGGTAAGTTATGAATTTGTCTATTATCATATATTAAATTGCATGGTTTGTTTTGTGTATTCATTAATTATAACGTTCAATATAGGTAAAAGGGTTTTCAAAGTCAATAGCAACTCCATATTTTATTTCATAAAAATCATTTATATATATTTTTAAATTCGTAAGTCAGTGATTTTCAAGAATCTTTGATAAACAATTAACATTTTCATAATTAATTATTTTTAGATTTATTTTCAGTATCCATTAAAAAATTGTCTTTTTAACTAAATTTCAATTTTTTATAATCTGACTTAGTTGATAAAATTCTCTTTAAAAAATAATATTTTTGATTTTCATTCAATTGTTAGCAACTTAAGTTTTATTAAAATCGCTATTAATAATGAGATCTAAGTAATTAATTAAAACCAATAAGGAAGATTAAAGCTGTTATTGTATTTTGGTTTGGTTTCTAATTATTGAGTTAATTTTAAGAGATTACTTATATTTTAATAATTAAGAATGAGTTACAAATGAATTTACATTTTTGACTTATTTTTTGTCCAAGCATTTATTAGATTAAAAATTTAATTAGACTATATGTTATCACGACACACTTTTTTGAATTCGTTTAGTTTTGTATTATTAATTATGATTGGTTTTGTTAGTTGCAAAGAGGAAGTAACTAATGACGAACAGGTTGCGCCTACAACTTTAGGTACATTTTATATAGATAGTTTGTCGAAAGCTATTGATAAAACACCTGAAAAAGCAATCTTATATGCTCAACGTGGTGAAGCATATTATGAACTGGAAAGTTATGAAGCCGCTGTGAATGACTTAAATAAGGCAATTACTTTAGATAATACGAAACCTGATTATTATAGAATTTTGGCAAATTCTTATTTGGATTATTATAAATCAAAAGAAGGTTTGGAAGTATTGGAACGTGCAGCAGAGAAATTTCCTACGGATGTTGGAATTTTATTAAAGCTTTCTGAATTTCAAATGTTGGTGAAACGTCATGGTGAATCTATTCAAACTGCAAATTCTATATTAGAAATTTCACCAATGAATCCAGAAGCTTTTTTCATGATTGGTACAAATTATAAACTTCTGGAAGATACGGCTAAGGCAATTGGAAGTTTTCAAACGGCTGTAGAACAAGATCCTGATTTGATAGATGGATTTTATGAATTAGGGTTATTATATCAAAAGCAAGGAAAGGCTGATTTAGCAATGACTTATTTTGAAAATGCTTTAAAGGTGGATTCTATTAATGTAGATGTTTTATATGCAAAAGGTATGTTATTAATGGAACAACGAAAAGATAATCAAGCAATTGAAACTTTTCAAAAGGTAAATAAGTATGATCCACAATATGCGAATGCTTATTTTAATATTGGTATTATATTTTTAGAATATGATTCTCTTAAAAAAGCATATGGTAATTTCAATATCGCTGCCGAGATGGATCAAACAATGGCAAAAGCTTACTTTTATCGCGCGGTTGCGTCTGAAAAAATGGGCGATAAACAGGCTGCAATTCGAGATTATAAAAATGCTCGAAATTTTGATACTGAAAGTGTATTTGCAATACGCATAGAAAATAAATTAGCAGAATTACAGATGAATTAAATTAATGAAAAAATTAAAAAAATGAGTAATACAGATAAATTTATTGAAACGATTAATTCGGGTTACACTTTTAAAGGTGACTCTGTTGTACTTGGTGGTGCCATGCTTGACGGTGTTTGCCAAACAAATACTTTAGTAAAAGTACCTTTAAAAACATTGAATCGCCATGGTTTGATTGCAGGTTCAACTGGTTCTGGAAAAACAAAAACACTTCAAATCTTAGCGGAGCAATTATCTGCTCAAAGTGTTCCTGTTTTAATGATGGATATAAAAGGTGATTTGAGTGGAATTGCTGCAGCAAGTGGTGGGCATCCAAAAATTGATGAGCGTCATGAAAAAATTGGTTTCCCTTTTGAAGCAGGAACTTCACCAACTGAATTCTTGACACTTTCTAATGATAAAGGTGCAAGATTGAGAGCAACAGTGACGGAATTTGGTCCAGTTTTATTTTCAAAAATTTTGGGCTTAAATGATACGCAATCGGGAATTACTGCGGTAGCCTTTAAGTATTGTGATGATAATGGTTTGCCTTTGGTAGATTTGAAAGATTTTAAAAAAACATTGCAATATCTTATTAATGAAGGAAAAAAAGAGGTTGAAGCTGAATTCGGTACGATTTCCTCTTCTTCTGTTGGTGCAATTATGCGCCGAATTGTAGAAATAGAACAACAAGGTGCAGATGTGTTTTTTGGAGAATTGTCTTTTGATGTCGATGATTTATGTCGTTTAGATGAGAATGGCAAGGGAATGGTCTCTGTTATTCGTTTGACGGATATTCAAGATAAACCAAAGTTGTTTTC
>CAZEOC010000550.1:0-2419 GCA_964513525.1 uncultured Saprospiraceae bacterium
CTTTTGGTTCTGGATTAGGAACTTCTTCTACTATTACAGTTGCTATTATTGGTGCTTTTGCAGAATGGTTAAACTTACCACTTGGTGAATATGACATTGCTCATTTGGCGTATGAAATTGAGCGAGTAGATTTGGCAATGGCTGGTGGAAAACAAGACCAATATGCAGCTACTTTTGGTGGATTTAACTTTATGGAGTTTTATGGTGATAATAAGGTTATCGTCAATCCGTTGAGAATAAAAACAGATTATGCTAATGAGTTAGGGTTTAATTTATTGTTATTTCATACTGGAACTTCACGTCTTTCAGCAAAAATCATTGAGAAACAAGCAACAAATTTTGCCAAGAAAAAAGGTAATAAATCAGTTGATGCTGCTCATAAATTGAAGGAACAAGCTATAATGATGAAAGAAGCTTTGTTGACTGGTCAGTTTGATAAATTAGGGGATATTTTAGATTTTGGTTGGCATTACAAAAAGCAAATGGCAAACGGAATTTCAAATCCTGTTATAGATGAAATTTATGAAACTGCTCGAAAAGCTGGGGCAACTGGCGGAAAAATCTCTGGTGCTGGAGGTGGCGGATATATGATTTTTTATTGCCCGAAAAATACTCGTTATGATGTAATCAAAGCTTTGAAACCATTTGGCGGAACATTCAAAAGGTATCGTTTTACGGAAAGAGGATTGACGACTTGGAAAATGTAAAATGAATTTATAGAACCGCAGAATATCGAATTACGAAGTTTCACCTACATTATTAGGAATATAATTTTATGTTTTCATGGAACAATTCGTCAAACTTCATAATTCGATATTCGTAATTCCTCAGTTCTGCGGTTCAATAGTTCAATTTATAAATGCATAAAAAGATGAAATTACAAAACGAAAAACTTTGGCGTACTCAAGCCTATATTAATGGAAAATGGGTACGTGCTAAAGAAAACAAAACCTTTGAAGTCGAAAATCCTTATAATCAAAAAGTAATTGCAAAAGTCGCTGACTTAGGCGAAAAAGAAACTCAAGAAGCAATTCAAGCTGCTGAAAAAGCTTTATCTATTTGGCAAAGAAAAACGACGGTAGAACGTAGCAGAATATTACGAAAGTGGTATGATTTAATCTTAGAAAATTTAGATGATTTAGCTTTAATATTAACGCTGGAACAAGGAAAACCACTGAAAGAAGCAAAGGGTGAAATTAAGTACGGAGCATCCTTTGTGGAATGGTTTGCTGAAGAAGCGAGACGAATATATGGTGATGTGATTCCAGCTCAACAAAATGGGAAACGCATCTTAACAATAAAACAAGCAGTTGGTGTAGTTGGAGCAATTACGCCTTGGAATTTTCCTAATGCGATGATTACTCGAAAAATTGCTCCTGCTTTAGCGGCAGGTTGTACAGTTGTAATAAAACCTGCTGAAAGTACGCCGCTTTCTGCTTTGGCTTTAGCAGAATTGGCAGAACAAGCTGGTTTTCCGAATGGAGTGATTAATATTATTACAAGTAATAATCCTGCAAAAATTGGCGAAACGCTAACAAAAAGTCCAATCGTAAAAAAGATTTCATTTACTGGTTCTACAAGAGTTGGGAAAATTCTAATGAAACAATCCGCGAAAACAGTGAAGAAAGTGTCTATGGAATTGGGCGGAAATGCTCCGTTCATTGTTTTCAAAGATGCAGATATTGATGCGGCAGTTAAAGGCGCAATGGTAGCAAAATTCAGAAATGCTGGACAAACTTGTATTTGTGTGAATCGCTTTTATGTTCAATCTGAGGTTTATGATGAATTTGTTGAGAAATTAGCGAAAGCTACAGCGGAATTAAAAGTCGGAGACGGAACAAAAGAAGGAATCAATATTGGACCTTTAATTAATCAAGCGGCAATCAAAAAGGTAGAACGATTAGTAAAAGATGCGACGGAAAAAGGGGCGAAAATTGAAATTGGTGGAGCAGTAAGTGAAGGCTATTTCTATGAACCAACGGTTTTGAGTAATGTAAATAATAAGATGAATTTGCAAAAAGAAGAGATTTTTGGACCAATCGCTGCCGTTTTCAAATTTGAAACAGAAGCAGAAGTTATCAAAGCCGCAAATGATACAGAATATGGTTTAGCTTCATATTTTTATACAAAAAATCATGCTCGAATTTGGAGCGTAAGTGAAGGTTTAGAATATGGAATGGTTGGTATAAATACAGGTTCGATTTCTACTACAGTTGCTCCATTTGGAGGTATCAAAGAAAGTGGTTTTGGAAGAGAAGGTTCTAAATATGGAATTGATGATTTTATTAATATTAAACAGCTGAATATGGCTATTTGATTTAGAATCAGAAATTAGACCGCTTTGCTGTCAGACCGCCTTTGGCTGTCAGATTATCTACGTTAGTGAGAATATAGCTTTTTTAATATTGTGAATAATGTA
>CAZEOC010000551.1:0-2418 GCA_964513525.1 uncultured Saprospiraceae bacterium
GTGGTTCATCGACTTCTATGGCAAGGTCGATTTGCGGATAATACAAATCAATCAAGGCATAATTTGAGTCGGAAAGCGGTACATAATGCTGTGTTAGCGGTTTGAGTTCACGCAATCGTTCATCATGTAATAGTGCAGTGATTACAAAGTTTTCGTGTTTTTTAACTCGAAAACCTTTTTTATTCTTTTTTAAATGAAAAGTACGACGAATTTGTTCGATATAGTGATTGTATTTCCAATCTTGCATTGTTCTATAATTTGGTTTGGTTCTGACACTAAAGCTAAGAAATATGAATTGATTTATTCAAGTAGACAATGATAAGGTTACTTTTTAATTACAAGTACACACAAAAATGACATTATTAATTATTTTTTTTATAAAACCGACATTGGTTCCTGTATCATCTTTTTTTATAATTAATAGGAATACTATAATGCTTCAATAAAACCATAATTAATCTGTGTTGTTGGAATGATTCCTGTATTTTCGATTGGTATTAAAGCCTCTGCTAACGGAATACCATTGAGCCAATTTGCGGAACTATAACCATGACTTTTAAAATAAAGAATTTGCCCGACTTGAAATATTTTTGGTGTAAATGGATGATTTGTCTTATTGACTTCTTTTATGATTTTAAATTGACTTGGAAAATCCTTAAAAATAGTAATTGTTTGCTGCTCAATAGTTATCCAAAGTCGAAAATGATAGCGTAATAAAAATAATAAATCTGTTTTATCTGATGCTTTAAATTGAATTGACTTCGTAATAATTAATTCATCAAAATCAAGGAAATATTGTCCAATTAATTCATCCAATCGTTCGGTCGACAATTCATATTTGACTTTTCGTTTGTATTGAATGGACTTTCGTTCAGTTGATTTTATAAATTGTAGAAATTTGAAATATGATTTATTCATCTTTCATTTTTTCTAATAATTGATACAATTCATTAACCTTTTCTGAAAATTCCTCTTTATCAAAAAACATAGGAATCTCTAATCGTCCTAATAGGTTGTTTTGTAGTTTCTGGATTTCAGGCAAATCATTTTTTGATAAAATCGGATTCATTTTCCATAATTTCACCTGTGCTTTTTCGGTGTCGAATTGTTCGCCTGTCAAATCTGTATATGCTAATAAATCCTCTGCAAGCCAGTATAATTCATTCACAACTTTTTCATCTTTTTGATTCATATCAACAACAAAACCATCTGTAGAACCTAATTTTATAATCTCACAATTGACTATTTGTGGTAAATCAAACATTCCCGAAAGATGTGTTATCTTCAAATTAATATTGCCATTAAAATCTATTTCTGCAGTTTTGACTTTCGTCAAATAATAGCTTGGTCTTCCATCTTCCCAAGGGTCTAAAACTTCCAATAAAACAGCTTTTTTTGGTGGAATATTATTGACTTGATAACTTGGCGTTGCACTAACCGCAATCATTTCATCTGCAGTAAACATTGAAGATGTTTCATAAACTAAGGCTTCAATCGTTTCCTCCGATTTATTGTTTAAATAAACGCTTCCTTTTTGAATTAGGATTTGAATTTGCTTGTAAAGCTTGGTTGATAAATCTTGCATATGATGAATTGATAGTTTTTGAAATATTTTATTCTATACTAAATATAGAAAGTATTAATAATTATAAAAATTATCACCAGTTATCTCACTAATAGAAATCAAATCTGTACTTACTTTATTGCGTTTCTGTGGTAATTCTATTAGTTCTTCTTGTTCATAATCAAATTCATTTAGTGTCTCAATTTGAACGCCAGTTAGATAATTTGTACTAATGTTTCCAGAACCATCATTTGTAGCATTGCCATAACTTTCGTATTCACTGCCTATAAGCATAAAGTCTTGATATTTAGCTTCATAACGAAATTTTAAACTACGATTCCATCGCATTGCTTGATGCGTAAGAATGATTACATTTTTTTGTAATTCGATTTGATTGGATTCATAAGGATTAATAAAATAAAGCATATCTCCACTTTTGGAAATTAAATCAAATCCGCCACTTCCATTATCTTCAAAGATTAAAATATGTGCGGCTTCCGTTTCTTCATCGTCTTTATTATAAAAAGCAAAAACACCAACATCTTCCGCTTCATTATCATTTAAATTACCTCTAATTATATTAGCAATAGAATCACCATATTTGATAATTTCAAATCCTTCTGGTAAGAAAGTCTCGTTAAAAGTCAAGACTTCTGGTTTGGAAACTGGTACTCTTTCTTCTTCTAATTCAGGATTTGGTTCAAATATTTTTTTAGGTTCTTGTTCTACCACTTCTGTTGATGTTTCATTATTACAGCCAAAAAGCAACAGTAAAAGTGGTAAATAAATTAGTGTTTTCATCTTGTATTATTTTTGTTATTTTGCCTTTAACAATTCGACTTAGCTCTGTTGAA
>CAZEOC010000552.1:0-2408 GCA_964513525.1 uncultured Saprospiraceae bacterium
AGCCAAAGTAATCCCAAAACCAAAATGATAAGTAAAGTTCTCGAGGTCCAAAATTTCCATGTACGTTTTTTAGCCATGATGAATGATTTATGTGTGAATATGATTGATTGTCACCGTGGGATGATACGCTAATATAGCGAATGTAGAAGAAAATAATTATTTATAATTATTCCGATTCGCTTTTTAAAAAATACGCTGTTCAAATATTAATAGGATATTATGGGGTCAAGTACCAAAAATTCCTTTTTGAGTATAATAATCAGGGATATTCATGTCATTTATAGTTTTTATAAGTATTTCCGGTTAACTTATATAAAAACGACTTTTAATCAACACATTATTTCTTCTCTTACATTATTGCTTTACAAATTTATAAGTTGATAATTTATTGTTATCTAAACATATAAAGTATACTCCATCAGGTAATTTAGAAACGTCCAATTTATGATTATTAGAGATCAACACTTCTTTAACTACTTGTCCAATTGTATTATAGATTTGAACTTTTTCTTTATCAGAGTTTTTTAATTGAATTGTAATAAAATCCGATGCTGGATTTGGGTACATAAATAGATATTCGTTAAGTGAGAAATCTGCAACGTTAAGTGTCGTTAAATTTATGGTTTGCAGTAAATCATTATATCCTGTTACAGAATCCCAAGTACCTGAATTAGCAAATTGTATACTATAATCGGGATTTGTTTCTAATAAAGTTTCATTATCAGGCATCCAAAGATATAATTGAAATGTTCCAGATAATTGAAAATCGAAATTTTGAGTAATGGAAACAGCAGTTTCCCAGGTTCTAATATCCGTATTGATTAATTCTTTTGTAATAGCATTTGTAGCGGTATTCTTTATCACTAAATAAACATTTCTTTGTTTAAAAGGTCTTGCAAAACCAGTATTGGATATGTTTAAAGTCAAATCAAAACCTGTATCATCTAATGTTACTGTAGATGAATTTAACACAAATCTATAGCCTACGTTTTTTAAAATATCGTTATAGTGATTTGAGCTAATTACCTGATCCCAAAAAGGTGTATAGTAATCTCTATTAATCGTCGTCCAATTAGTTAAATCTAATTCATTTATAGCATTTTCACCCGTGGTTCTAAAACCATTGTCGCAAGGACTCAATCCATTAGTTTCTCCTGTCATAGGTAAATACTTGGTTTCATTCGAGATATAATTATAATCAGTTGTACCTATAGGATTCTCACATTGACTGGATATAGAATACGTTCCTTGATCACCCCAATCATTCAGAAAAGCATCATTGAAGAAACCTATTCTGGCATTAGCAGTATTTTGATAAGCAGTTTGTTCGGTTAGTTGCGAAACCCCGTACATGTTAGTTTTAATTCCTGCATATCGAACTTGAATAGGAACTTCTATAGGCGTAGCCGTTAACATGGCATCAATAATTTCCTTACGATTGGCCCATTGCGCTGTAGAGATGTTACCATCTGTACCAAATTCTGTCGAATTGGTATAATACCATTCTCCCCAAGTACCGATAAAACCTGCTTGATGAGAAAAAATGACATCTTTATTAGCATTTAATATTGGTGATAGTTGAGAGATGTGAGTTAGTATTTGAGATTTTATAGGCTGTTGCGCATCTGTTCCTTGGGCATTAGAATAAGAAAAACGTACTATAATTTTAAAGCCTGCTTCTCTTACATTATCAAAATCGTTTTGTATATTATTCAAAAAGGTAGTGTTAATATCTGAATTCAAAAAGGCATCTAGAAGAAAATATCGATACACGACAGTCACTTTATCCGAACTACTTTTCCAGCTATTCAATGTAGAAACAGATAAATTATTTGCTCCAGCTGTGATTGCATAGTCACTAGAGGTTATAGAATATTTTTGTAAACCCCTTTCAGGATTTGCAATAATATTGGTGGATTCTGTATAATTTACTGTTTGTGCTACTAATGAAATTTGACATACTATAAAAAATAGCAATGCAATTGACTTTCTCAAATTTGTTGTCTTATAAGTTTTCATAGTTGTTATTTTTTGAAAGCATTTATAAAATCCTGAATAAGCTTAAGTGTTGTTGCTAAAATTCATGTTCTATTCATTAGCTTAACGAATTAATATACTTTTTTGTATAAAATCATGTGACCTTTATTAAAAATGGAAAGATAGTAGTTGAAAACGGCTTGTACAAAAGTAGTAAGAGATAAAAATAAATTACCATTTTAATTGACAATTTAATAATTAAAATAAAGAAAACAACAATGATGAATTGCCCAAAAAAGTTAGACACTTGGGAAATTTAATTAGATATTTATTTTGGTGGCTCCGGTAGTTTTTAATTCGTCATCCTGTGTGTAGACGATGATAGATAATTCATCGTTATTACTGATCCAATCAGGAATAGCTAACGTAAT
>CAZEOC010000553.1:0-2408 GCA_964513525.1 uncultured Saprospiraceae bacterium
CCAACCTACATCACTAAACGTAGGGGGGATAAGCGTCAGCGCATCCACCAAGCCGCAGAACTATGGAACGCAAATCAACTCTGCAAAAATACAGCAACCTTGGAACTGAATATTTTTATCCTGCATTGCACAAATGGTGGATGCGCAGGCTTATCCACCCTACCCAAAATACCGTCATGCCAAACTTGATTTGGCATCCACAGACCACGCGATCACCAACTCCGCATGGATTCCAGCCTGCGCTGGAATGACGATGGTTATTGTTGAATATGGTCGGTATGCAGACTATTTTCTTCACCGAAAATGCCCACAAAAAAAACCCGCCAGAGTGGCGGGTTTAGTTGGTACTAACTAGCTAGACTTATGCTTAGCCACGGTTCTTACGGCGGCGTGCCCACAGTAGTGAGATCAAGCCGAGGCCTAAGCCGCCCATTGCACCGCCACCACCGGTTACTGTGTCTTGATCTGCTAAGCTGCTGCCCGTTAGATTGACACCTGTATCCTGTGCTGCTGGAGCTTTAAGCTCTAGGTCTTTACCGATCTTGACTGCAGTGTTTGCACTTCGGCCTGCCAAGCTACCTAATACAAGTGTGTATTCACTTGTCTGGTAACCGTAGACACCGATGTAAGCGCTTCCACCGTCTAAGTTAACTTCACAGAACTCGTCCTTGGTGCTCGCGTTGAAGCTGCGGCAATCGAAGTCAGCCAAGTTAGGCGGTGTTGCTTTTTTCACGTACAAGTCAGCATCGGCGCCTAGGTTTTTCAGTCGTGCTTCGACTGATGCGAGCTGTGCGGCATTGTCTACTTTGTAGTAGTGCCAAGTGCCTTGCTCAACCGTCTTCGTGGTACTTTGACCAGTACCGATATCCGCTGCCTGCTCCTGCGATTCAACACTCACTTTGAAGTTGCCCGCTTCGAAGCCATACACGCCGACGTAGCTACGTTCTTCCGTGAGAGTGATGGTACACGCTTCGTTCTTGGTGCCACCGTTGTAACTGCGGCATTCGAAAGCATCACGTGTTGGCTCAGAGCCCGTCTGGATGTATAGATCGACATCAGCGCTTAGGTTGTCTAGCTTAACTTCTAGAATGTCACCCGGCTCACCAGTTAGCTCCCAGACCTGCCACGTTTGCAGTGCAATCACGCCGTCTTCAGCGTCTCCGGCTGCCAATGTACCGCCGACAACTTCACCACCGTTTTCACGTTCTTCTAGGGACACGGTGTAATCACCTTCTCGGTATCCGTAGATGCCGATGTAAGTGGTTTCACCTTCAACACCGGTAACCTCACAGGCTTCTTCTTCCTGATTGCCCTTCCAAGAGCGGCAATCAAAGCTTTCTAGTGTTGGACGTTCGCCTTGTTTCACATACAAGTCCAAGTCAGCGCTGAGGCCGGTGAGAGTCACCTGTAGAAGATCTTCTTCTGTCAGACTATCTACTGCGTAGTAGCGCCACTGTGTTTGCAGTACGTCGCGAGTATCGCTTTCACCTGGAGCCAATGTGAGTCGGCTGCTTTCTACTGTGGTGGTTAGCTGGTAGTCACCCGCACGGTAGCCAAAGACACCGATGTAGGTTTCTGTGCCTTCTGCGGCCATCTCAGCGGTACAGACTTCCGACTGCGTCTGTCCCAAGTAGCTGCGGCAATCGAACTCGGACAATGTTGGCTCCGCACCTTGGCGAATGTACAGATCCAAGTCAGCGCTTAGTTCGTCAAGAACTATACGTACCAAGTCACCCTCGCTGCCTTCGGTGAGGCGGAACATTGCCCACTCACCTTCAGCAACTGAACCAGTGCCTTGCTTGTTGACAGGCCACTCAGCAGCTTCTGAAGAACCAGCATCGCCTTCGTTCTGACGATTAGGATCGGTTGGGTAGAAATCTGCTTCATCGCCAACACCGTCGCCGTCCGTATCTGATGTTTCAGTCGCATCGTTCGGGAAAGCATCGCGGTTATCACCCACACCGTCGCCGTCGCTGTCTGCATTTTCTGATGCATCATCTGGGAACTGATCGCTGTTATCACCAAAACCATCGCCATCTCTGTCGGTAGTTTCGTCGGCATTATCTGGGAATGCATCCGCATTATTACCCACACCGTCTGCGTCGTTATCTAACCACTCAGTTGGATCGTCTGGGAATACGTCAGATTCATCCGGCGCACCGTCACCGTCACGATCACCAGCAACGCCTTGTGCGGTGTTGTCGATCTGGCCGACAAAGGCAGCGAGTTTCTGTAGCTGATCACCATTCAAGGCAACACCTGAGTGTGCATCGATCGCTTCTTCAAGTGTCTCTGCTGAACCGTCGTGTAGGTATGGAGCTGTTGCCCATGCGCCGCGCAAGGTTGGCACGTCAATACCGTTCAGCGCTTGGCCGTCGCGGTTTCCACTATCAGCGCTGATAGTGCCT
>CAZEOC010000554.1:0-2405 GCA_964513525.1 uncultured Saprospiraceae bacterium
ACGGTAAGTGGTTTTGCAGCAATTTATTATTCTATTGTAGCAATCGGAATCGGATTCTATTATACAGATTATGTTATTTCTGAAAAGGTATTTTTACATGCAGATTTATTACCAAGATACTTTTTAATGTGTTTTGCGTATATGAATTTTGCTTTTTTATTAGGACTTTTATTTAGAAAAATGGGCTTAGCATTATTCTTCTATTTCATCTATACCTTACTAATTGAAATGGTTTTAAGATATTATGTCTTTATTCAATTATTTGGAGATGAATCAAAATATAGAAACTTTTTTCCGCTCAATTCTTTTGAAGATTTAGCACCGTTTCCAATACCAGATTTTGGTCCATCCGCACAGTTTGATAATTTTTTCTTATCGCCGATGGAAGCCGTCACTTTAACTTGTATTTATACGGGTGTATTTCTTACACTTTCCTATCTGTTATTTCAAAAAAGAGACCTTTAATAAGCAAAAAAATTACTTATGAAATATATGGTTTATACCTTGATTATTTTTTTAATAATCGCTTGTACTCCAACTCAAACAGTTGAAAAAAGTACAAAACAAGAAGTCATTCAAGCAAATGAATTTGCAATTGTTATACATGGTGGAGCAGGTTATAGAAAAGTCAATGAAAAAAGAGACGCAGCAACCAAAGCAAAATTAGAAGAAGCTTTAAAAGCTGGTTATGCTATTTTAGAAAATGGTGGCGACGCAGAAGATGCCGTAGTTGCGACTATTAAAATTTTAGAAGATTCTCCATTTTTTAATGCTGGAAAAGGAGCTGTTTTTACAAATGAAGGTAAAAATGAATTAGATGCTTCTATTATGCATGGCAAAGAATTGAATGCTGGTGCAGTTGGTGGCATTACTAATGTGAGAAATCCAATAACTGCTGCTCAAGCGGTTATGAATAATTCTCGGCACGTAATGTTAACGAATAAAGGAGCAGAAACCTTTGCTATTCAGCAAGGTTTGGATACAGTTCCGAATAGTTATTTCTATACCAAAAGACGAATGGAAAGTTTGGAAAAAGCTAAATTAAGAGAAGAAGGAAAATCCTCTTTACCGCCAAATTCAGAATATAAATTCGGTACAGTTGGTTGTGTGGCTTTAGATAAAAATGGAAATATTGTTGCTGGAACTTCGACTGGAGGAATGACTAACAAACGATATGGAAGAATCGGAGATTCTCCAATCATTGGTGCTGGAACTTATGCTAATAATAATACTTGCGGCGTTTCTTGTACTGGTCATGGCGAGTATTTCATTAGATATGCTGTTGCTTATGATGTTTCAGCAATGATGGAATATAAAGCGATAGATTTAAAATCTGCTGCGAATGAAATTGTTAATAATAAACTCGTTGAGGCAAAAGGCGAAGGCGGATTAATTGCAATTGATAAATATGGTCGAGTCGTAATGCCTTTTAATTCTCCTGCAATGGCAAGAGGTTATATGTTACCAGACGGAAAAGTTCAAGTATATTTTTATAAAGATGAACCGACGAGTTCTTATTAATCTCATGAGAAAGCTGACACTTTATAAAGTGTCAACTTTCTATTTTGTTTAAACACTTAACAATCGATAAACGCCAAACAAACCATGAATCACAACTACACTAATTACTAAAAGTACAATAATCGCTTTAATTTGAAATAATAAAAGAAATCCAATTGACGCTGGAACTGCTAAAATTACCCAAAAAATCAATCCAATTTTTCGTCCTTGAGCAATACTTCCGAGTGCAACCGTTCCAAGGAAAACGATTAGGAATAAAACCGCTAAAGTCGTTGTTTCCCAAACTTTTTCATTTTCTACATAAATTAATAATAATAGAAAAAGTAATAATGAACCAATAACAATATAACTATCTTTTAGCTTTAAATCAGGTTTTTCAACTTCGGAATTTTCATTTTGATATAATCCAAAATATTGTAAAAAAGGCATCATATTCGCCCAAAAAGGATTTGGTGGATTATATCTATCTAATGTTCCATATTTAATCTCAATATCCGATTTTTCTACTTGAAATGTACCAAATAATTTATCCCAAAAAACAAAAGTTCCACCATGATTTCGGTCAATATATTCTGGGTTTGTGCCGTGGTGTACTCTGTGATGTGAAGGTGTAATTAATATTTTCTCTAAAAACCCTGACTTATTGACTAAGCTATTATGATTATAAAATTGTATAAAATAATGAAAAGCAGAAACCAACAAAAACTGCTCAAAACTAACACCAAGAATCGCTAATGGCAAGAAGAATGGAAGAGAAGTCAATGGTTGATACCAAGAATTCCGAATTCCTAATGATAAATTAAAATGTTCGCCTTGATGATGAACACCGTGTATATTCCATAGAAAAGGAATTTCGTGATGTGTTCGATGCGACCAATAATAAC
>CAZEOC010000555.1:0-2392 GCA_964513525.1 uncultured Saprospiraceae bacterium
CAACAAAATCAAAACGTTGACTGCTTGGAGAAGTAATTGTCGCCGTTAGAGAACTCAACGTTATTTCACTGATTAACTCTTTGTTTGTGTTATTAGAACCAAATGTTGATTCTGCATTTGTCGTCACTTCTGGTGAGAACAAATCAAAAGGTAGATTAATCCCTGAACTTGCTGGAACGGTGATAGAAGAAGTATAATCTAAATCGAAATCAATTGTTGTTATATCATTATCTTCTCCGCAACTGACTAAAAACAAAGTAAATGTTACTAATAAAATACCTACTAAGCTTCTTGTTTGATTAAATTTCAAAATTGTGTTTGTCATGTTAATTCTTTTTTTGTGTGTTCTTAAATAATTGTTTTTATTACTACAAATATGTAGTCATTTTTTTAATAAAATTTGCTAATCTGATTCTTCATCATTAATGCGGAAATTTTTGAGTGTAGCAATTCTTATTATGCTTTTCCTCTTAATTCTTGCTTTTTAGAATTCTGCTGGAATATTAATTACTTTATAAAACGTGTTTACTTTTGAATTTCTTACGTGGCTTTTCATCTTAATCTTATTTTTAGTGTATTAATAATTTATCTTTTTAATTACACCACAAATATGCAGAGATTTGGAAGGAAATCAGCTTGAATCTGATTTTGGAGTTATCATGAGGAAAAAAGAGCAATATTCCCTTTCAATAAATTGATAGTTAGGTAAAATGATATTTTAGAAAAATCAAATATTTTCACTTCACACATATTATTACCAATCTATAAACAACAAAAAAGCCTAAAACTTTCGTTTTAGGCTTTTCAAACTATTCGTATTATAGTCAACTAAGAATTAATTCCAAGTACTTAAGGAAATAGGAAATAAATTACTTTTTCAATCCAATTTCTCTCAAACGTTCATCTAAGTATTCGCCTGCTGTAATTGGTTCATAATGTAACGGATTATCTTCTGTCACACAACTTTCCAAACAAGTCAAATCCATACTTTGACGAGGATGTAAAAAGAAAGGAATTGATAATCGAGGTGTATGCCACAATTCTTTCGGCGGATTTACAACTCGATGCGTTGTAGACTTCAGATAATCATTAGTCAATCGCTGTAACATATCTCCAACGTTCACCACGATTTCACCTTCACCAGGAACGATATCCAACCATTCATCATCCATATTTTGTAACTGTAAGCCACCAGCAGAAGCACCAACTAAAAGTGTAATCAAATTAATATCTTCATGCTGTTCTGCTCGAATTGCAGATGCAGGTTCCGTTGTAATTGGTGGATAATGTATCGCTCGTAAAATACTATTTCCATTATGAATCTTCGGCTTAAAATAATCTGTTCCTAAATTCAAATATATGCTAATCGCTTCTAAAAGTGCTGCACCAGCTTTCTCAAATGCTTTGTATAATTGATGTCCATTATCTGTGAACTGTGGCACTTCGTCCACTATAATATTATCTGGATAATTTTTCTTAATCGGGTCATCATCTTCTACCATTTGTCCAATCTGAAAAAACTCCTTCAAATCAGCAACAGTTGATTGTTTTGCATGTTCCTTTCCGAATGCTGTATACCCTCTTTGACCTGCTAAATCCCTAACTTCATAATCTAACTTTTTGTCAGTTGACAAACGGAAAAATTCATACGCATATTTATAGAAATCATCAATCAAAGTCTTTGAAATACCGTGATTTACCACGCCAACAAAACCAACATCATGAAAAGCTTCGCCTAATTTAGCTACAAATGCTTGTCGTTCAGTCTCCGTTCCATTTATAAACTTTGATAAATCCACCAAAGGAATCGCACGTTTTGACATCGTTTTTTATTTTTTATTAATCTAAATAGAAATTATAAATAAATTTATTGAATTTAAGGTATAAAATCATTTATAATTCACCTTTAATCTTTCTCTTTTAATAATTCGTAATATATAAATAATTACTTATTCGTTACGGTATATATTGTTTTTAAGATTCAATTTGCTTGGAATTTATTAAAAAAAATTCCGCTAATAAAAACTAAAACTTCATTAAATCTACACTTTAGAATTTAAAATGTTCTAAGTCGTTCGTTTTTATTATCTCAAATCTCTAAAGATAATGACAATACTTTTGATAGAACTTTTATTATGGAATTTGTTTCAGATTCTATCGCTTTCTTATTGCTTTGATAGGTATATGTTTCACCAAAGGTTTTATAGCTAATTTTTCATCTATTAAAAAAAGAAAAATCCACCAATATTTAGAAAAAGAAAAAATATAAGTTTACCTTGCTGTAAATCAAAACACCTTTTTATAACAACATTTAACTTGTACTTATAAGGATTTAATACGACATATGGCGTATTTGAACAAGTTAGCGGCAAGCAAATAAAAAAACAAAAAC
>CAZEOC010000556.1:0-2380 GCA_964513525.1 uncultured Saprospiraceae bacterium
TGGTAAAAAAGAAGCCGATATAAAAGTCTAATTAATTTTGTCCAAGCACTTATAACTTTAAATATAAACTTTAGTTTTATAACCATTTTATTTCTCTATCAAACCACTTCTGCTACTACAAAAGTACTTCCACCAACAAAAATAAAATCGTCTGAAGTTGCATCCTCTGTCGCAGAACGTAAAGCTTCATTGACAGAATCATAAACTTCCCCTATTAAACCAAACACTTCTGCTTTTTCTTTTAATTTATTTTCGTCTAAGCCACGAGGAATATTGGGTTTACAGAAATAATAAAGTGCATTTTTAGGTAATAATTTCAAAATTTTGGACTGATCTTTATCATGTACCATTCCTAATATGAAGTGTAATTCCTTGTACTTTATAGTCGAAATTTGAGCTATAATTTGCTTAATTCCATCTTCATTATGCCCAGAATCTGCAATTGTTAGCGGATTTTCATTCAACATTTGCCAACGACCAATCATCTTCGTCAATGCTCGAATATTTTTCATTGCTTTGATGATTTCACCATCTGAAAAAACCCAACCCAATTTTTGTAACATTTCTGCAGTATGAATAACTGTAATTAGATTTTTTGCTTGATAATTTCCTGCTAAATCCAATTCTAAATTATTAAAAATTAAACTATGATGTCCTAATTCTCTTATTTCAAAATAAGATTTCACACCATTATTCTCTAAAGGAACAGCAGAATAAAAAGCATCTGCAAACGTAATTGGTGCATTCATTTCGATTGCTTTATGAATAAAAACATCGCTCGTTTCTTCGTGTGTTTCTCCAATTACTACGGGTACATTTTTTTTAATAATTCCAGCTTTTTCGCCAGCAATTAAAGCTAAAGTGTTTCCAAGAAAATTTTGATGATCTAAGCCAATATTTGTAATCACAGAAAGAATTGGTGTAATCACATTTGTAGAATCTAAACGTCCGCCTAAACCCGTTTCTATTATAGCAATATCAACATTATGCCGAGCAAAATGCTCAAAAGCCATTGCAACAGTTATTTCAAAAAAAGAAGGTTTTATCGTATCAAAATGATGCCTGTTACTTTCTACAAAATCAACGACTTCGCTTTCGTTAATATACTCGCCATTAATCTTAATTCGTTCTCGAAAATCTCGATAATGTGGCGAAGTATAAACACCAACTTTTAAATCTTTCACTTGAAAAAGTGCGGCTAATAAATGTGTCGTAGAGCCTTTTCCATTTGTTCCAGCAACATGAATTTTTGGATATTTCTCGTAAGGATTTCCTATCGCTTCACAGAGTTTCGTGATATTCCCTAAGTCTTTTTTGAAAGCCTTTTCACCAACACGTTGAAACATTGGTAATTGATAATATAAATAATCGAGTGTCTCTTGATATGTCATTTTTGTAAATTCCGAGTTTTGATACTCTTTCTAATTTTCCAATTTTTTTCAATAATAATACAAATATAACTAAAATAGGAAGTGTTAAGTTTTAATATTTCATTGACATTTTCTTGACTTTTTAAAATAAAAAAGTATATATTTGTTTTAGTAGTTTAAAAAAAGGTAAATTATCCAATTATCCAATTATCCAATTATCCAATTATCCAATTATCTACTACAAATTATTCAAAGAGCTTTAATCACTTTTTGAAAAAAATTGAGAGCAAAATTACAAATTAGGAAAGGTATAAGCTATAAATTTATTTATAGGTTGATTGCTATATATGTTTTTAAAGCTGATAAAAGTATCAGCATGGTTCATTATATGAATAAAAAAAAGGCTAAAGTGGAGTGCGAATCCACAATAGCCCAATTAATTTAATTTCTTCACAAATTAAACTTGATAAAATTATGAAAAATTTATCAGTAATTAAAATTGTAAGCTGCTTGATGTTCGTTGCAGTCTTATTTCCTAATTTTTTAACAGCTCAATGGAGCGGTTCATCTCTTAATGGTAATACTTACCGAAATGGAAAAGTAGGCATAGGTTTGAATTCGCCCTCAGCCTTATTACACATCAAAACATTTACTTCTGGCCGAACAAACTCTGACGGAACAGTCACTTTTACAACACCTCCAAATATACGTTTAGAAGAAAATGGCAGTTCAAATAATTACTGGGATATTACATCTGGTACTTCTTTAGACTTTTCGACAGGAACAAATACTACTAATATTGTTAGTCAAATGAGTATTAGTTCAGGCTCGTTTCATTACAAAGGAAATTTTACAAAATTAGGGTTGAATGAAAATCAACTTAGTTTAGGTACTCAAAACGCACCGAGTAGCAATTTGGGACAATTCATAGCTTTCGGAGCAAATGCTCTTTCTGGAGGTTGGCAATTTACAGGAAATAGTACGAATAATGGTGGTTCTATCATTCAAGG
>CAZEOC010000557.1:0-2364 GCA_964513525.1 uncultured Saprospiraceae bacterium
TGAACCAACGTTTCCACTAGAAATTGGCTCAAGGAATTTATGCCCTAAAACGCCCATTAATACGCGAACGTTATCGATAAACTCTTCCATTGAATCTCGATCTGATCTCGGTATGGTTGGTAACTGAGGTGAATTTCCATTTTCTATTTCGATTCGATTTACACTGTTAGCGTGTTGAACCAAACGTGACTCTAAATATCGAATATGCGCCTTTGTTAAATTCTCATCTTTATTTGTAAAAAAAACGACTTCTCTCCAGAACTCTTTTTTAACAGCGTGCGATGAAAGACGGTTATGAACATTTTCAGACTCACCAATATAAACCAGTGGTAAATCCTTCTCAGGATCATCACCAAGCAAAAAATAAACACCTGGTGATTTTGACTCAGGCCATTCTTTTAGTTCATTAATTCTCTTTCGTGGGCAGCTAATAGCCTGTCCAGTCCAATTAACTATTTCAGCGTGTTTAATGCCCGTAGCAACACCATCCGCCAAATAAACTCTAATGCTTTTTCCATAGTTCATATAAGTTACTCGCTCTAAACTAAAGGTTTAATAATATTAACCAAATCATCCGGTTTACTTTGACTGTTCCCTGACAAAGTATGGATACTCACATCTCTACAGTTTGAAAAGTAATTCGCTATTTCTTTGACGTCTAATTTCGCGTGACCACACCACTTTGTTTCAATTGGAATAACAAAAACTTGATCGCCTGAAAATAAACTATTAATTAAACCTTCAGATAAATTATTCATTTCGCGCGTTGGACAAAAAGCTGAAAAAATATGAGTAGGTGGCTTATAGATTTTTGTTACTTCATCAATTCTGTTTTCTAAGTCCTTCTTATATCCTGAAAACCCCCAATCGTCATTCGATTGTGGTTGCACACAAAATTCAACCCCATTAATACTAGGTATTTCATAAAGACTTTTCCTGTAAAAAACACCTCTAGAAAATACTTGTTTGATTAAAGTACTTTTCCCCCAATTACTAAAGCCTGTTAATAGAAATACTTTTCTCATATTCTCTCCTTACCTAAATAATAAATTAAAAGCTTGGGAGTGCCATTTTAATACGATCAATAAAGCTCATTTTGAATGGTTTATCAAAATTTTCCCAAGCAAAACTACATAAATCTCGAATTCCCTCATTAGAACTTTCATCTAGTCTGTCTGGAACCACCATATTAAAGCGATCATTAAGTGTAATACTTAAAAAATCAGTAAGCTCATAACTAATAGAATCTGGCAAACTCTGAAATGCATTGGAAGAACTTGATTGTTTCTTTCCATATCGTAACAAAATAACAATCAATCTAATTGCATACTGTTCAATGCTATTATCTTCTTTATTAATCAGTCGTTCATACTGAACCAAAGGAACAGAAAATAACTCAAAATCATTCCAATCCAAATCACTACCAGAGTGATTGCCCAACCCTTTTCCGCTTAAATAGCTTTGAAAGTAATCAAATGCAATACTTAATTTTCCATATGTATAGCCATCAAAATTAGCATTATTAGAAATTGCTCTAAGTAAATTATCCAAACTTGATGACAAGTCCTCGTTTAACGATTCTGTAAACAAAGATTGTCCATAGAAAACTCGCTGCAAAGCTTTCAGGTATTTTTGAGTTTCAGTACTCGGTATAGATTTTTGTGCCCAATAAATCAAAGGCATTGCATCGATAAAATCCCTTAAAAATGGCTCTAAATCTAACGAGGTGCTATCTACGTGAATTACTTTATTTTCGCTTCCCTTACGATAGTTAATTTCACTTTTCGTTAGGCTAAGAATATCTTCAATGTATTCATAGCGATCTTTTTGAAACCAAATTGGAGTAATTCCAAGCTTAATGAGAAAATCGTTTCTAGCAGCTAGCTCTTCTGCTTCTTCAGGAGCTTGCTCTATGGAAAAATGTTCAGGGAAATCTTGTTCTTCATTTGACGATTTCCTTATCAAGTCAAACACTTCAAGTGTTCTATCGGCATTCAAGCTACACCCTAAGAACAAAAGGCTGCTGTTTTTATAATAATAAGATAATAATTTTGGTACTGGTTGGTTCAAATCAAGCTTTTCACCGTAAGCATCATCATATTGTTGTTTACTTAAAACACAGTCATTCGGTTTCCGAATATCACCATGCAATTTGATCACTGTAGTGCTTTTTGCTTCGGGTTGTGTAGGTTGTTTTCCATTAATAATTTGAATCTTAGTTATACCATTATCAAAGGCTTGTTCTAAAAGATGATCGTAATTGGTAGTGATTAGTGTATCAGAAAATAATTCAGATATTCTCCAGACCACATCAGGTAAAGTCCCTGTTCTTGAGAACACATCTCGCATTTCCTGAACGAAAAC
>CAZEOC010000558.1:0-2347 GCA_964513525.1 uncultured Saprospiraceae bacterium
TAAAGTAAAGCCAGAAATTGCAATCAACGAATTAATGGATAATTGGCACAATGCTGCTGCAACTGCTGATGAAAATGTATTTTTCGGAAGTATGACCGAAGATGGAATCTATATCGGAACAGATGCATCTGAACGTTGGTTGAGAGATGAATTGAAAGAATGGTCAAAGAAATATTTTGAACGAGATAAAGCTTGGGATTTTACACCAATTGAGCGTCAAGTGTTTTTATCGGATGATGAAAAATTTGCTTGGTTTAATGAAACTTTAGATACTTGGATGGGCATTTGTAGAAGTTCTGGCGTTTTGGAATTGACGGCAGATGGTTGGAAAATCAAACAATATCATTTGTCAATGACAGTTCCTAATGATGCAGTTAAGGAATATTTAGAAATGGTAAAAAAGTATAATAAATAAGATTAAAATTACAATTAAATATATTTTAAAAAACCACTAATTACTATTGTAATTAGTGGTTTTTTATTGAATTGAATTTAATAATTAAATTAATGAAGTTCTTTTGGTTTAAGTACCTGGACATAATTAAACGAGTTAGAATACTTGGATAATTGTGTTCAGGTACTTAATTTAGAATTAAGGTATCATTGATAATTGGTCCAATTTTAAAGGATGAATTATTAATACTAAAACTATCAAAACTTTCAACGGAATCAGCCTCAATGAATTCTTCCTTATAACTATAACCATTAGTGTAATCTATTTTACAACTGATTATCAATATAATTGAGATTATCAGAATTAATATTTTCATTTCTTCAATTTTCGTTTTAAAGCCTCAAATTCCTTCACTTTTTCCATTTTCGCCATCAATGTATAAATCTCAATTACTCGATTATAATCAGTTAAAGACATTTTAGATTTATCTTTCAAGATATTGGAAAGTTCTGTATTGAGTTTTCTTAATTGATAACATTTTTTACAATTGACGCTTTCCGCTTGAACCCAAAATTGTAAGATTTCATACCAATGTTGTTGTTCTTCTTTGGTAAACGTATAATTATCACCACAGTTTTGGCAAGTTTTATCTTGATCAAAATAAGCAAAATGTGGTAAATAGTCTAAATAAAGTTGTTTGCGAACATCTCCAATAATCGCTTTTCTTGAATCTAAGCAATCATCACAAACCCATGATCTTTGTGTTGTTTCTCGATCCAACAAATCATTCCAACTTAATTTATATTCCAAAGAACCATAATTTATTTTTCGTCCGATAGTTCGTTGTAGTTTTTGTTCATCAACCACAATTTTGCAACAAGGGCATCGAGCGATATGTTTCTGTTTCTTTTTCATTTCGTATTATACTAATCTATGTTTGAAATTAATACTACTTTTGAATGTGGATTAGTATTAAACTAAAATAAGAAAATTGAGTTCAGTTATCGTTATTATTCTTATCATTGCAAATTCTAAATGTCTTCATGAATTCATCGTGAAAATGACAATACACTAAAAATTTATTTAGAAGATTTAATATTGTACTAACTTGCAATATTAGAGTATCGCATATTACAAATATCGTTCTTTTTTAGGAAAAAAAGAGTGATTATACTTATGCACTTTATTTAATAATCAAACCAACTTTAGTGAAAAAAATTATTATTAATTCGCAAAAAGGCAATACTAGACTCAATTCGATATTGCTTTTATTGTTATTGTTTTTACCAAGTTTAGCTTTTAGTCAAATTGCAATTTCTGGTAAAGTGACGGATAAAAAAGATAACCCATTGATTGGTGTTGCGGTATTACCAAATGGCTTAACCGAAAATGCGACAACGACCAATATTGATGGAAGTTTTGAAATTAAAAATGGAGAAAATATTGACTACTTCGTTTTTTCGCTTATTGGATATGAAACGCAACAAGTAAAATTGAACGGACAAACTATTATTAATATACAATTAATAGAAGGAGTTGCTTTAGATGAAGTAGTTGTAACGGCTTTGGGTTTAGAAAGAGCTACAAAAGCTTTAGGATATTCACTTCAAAAACTGGAAGGAACGGAAATCAACCAAGTTCAAGCAGTGAATTTTGTAGATAATTTGGGGGCAAAAGTTGCTGGAGTTCAAGTAACGGCTGGAGCTTCAGGTTTGGGTTCTACTTCTAAAATCACGATTCGTGGAGAATCTTCTTTCGCTTCTAATAATCCTTTATTTGTCGTGGACGGAATTCCAATTAATAATAAAACGGTTTTAGATATTACGAATGAAGCGAGTGCAGGTTTTCAAGAAATTGACTGGGGAAATGGAGCAATGGACGTTAATCCTGCGGATATTGCCTCGGTTTCCGTATTGAAAGGACCAAGTGCAGCAGCATTATATGGAACTCGTG
>CAZEOC010000559.1:0-2346 GCA_964513525.1 uncultured Saprospiraceae bacterium
TTGCTCCTTTGGCATTTATGCGTGGTCGAACATTAGATAATGCTTTTATCATTTTGGATGAAGCTCAGAATACAACAACGGCACAATTAAAGATGTTTCTAACTCGTCTTGGACCGAGTGCGAAAGCGATTATTACTGGTGATATGACGCAAGTTGATTTACCTCGTAATCAGCGTTCGGGATTAGGTCAGAGTTTTCAGAAGTTAGGGGAAGTTGATGGAATCGGAGTTGTTCGTTTAACAGCTGCAGATGTTGTACGTCACCGTTTGGTGAAAGAAATCATCAATGTTTATGCTAAAATTGAAGAAGCAGAAAAAGATGCAGAAGAGAAACGTAAAGAAAAGCGTAGAAAGGAAAGAGAAGCAAGAAGGTAATAATTAAATCGTTGAATTTGTCTTTGGTATAAGATGAGTTCAACGATTTTTTATTAGAACAATATTTATAATATTTTACTAATTAAATATTTCATCAAATCATGTTTTTCCTACTTTCAAAAATATTACTCTTTTTACTTTCTCCAACAATATGGATAATTGCGTTATTAGTTTATTCTATTTGGACTAAAAACGAAAAACGTAGAAAACGAGCTGTTTTTACACTGATAACCATCTTTATTATTATTACAAATACTTTTCTAACCCAAAAAGTAGTTGGTGCTTGGGAAATTGAAAAACAAAATATTGAGGAAACGAAAACTTATGAAGTTGGAGTTTTACTTGGTGGTTATACTTTAGAATTGAAAGAAACTTATGATTTTACCACATTAAGTAAAAATGGAAATAGATTAATTCAAACTGTTGAATTATATCGAGCTGGTAAGATTAAGAAAATATTATTATCTGGTGGAAATGGAATGATAGGAAGTGAGTTTGAAGAAGCAATTAGTAGTATGGTTTTGTTACAAAAAATGGGCATTCCTGAATCAGATATTTTAGTAGAAAAAAAATCAAGAAATACTTATGAAAATGCACTTTATTCTGCGCATATTTTAAATGAAAAATATCCAAAAGGTAAATTCCTATTAATAACTTCTGCTTTTCATCAACGTCGTGCTTTAGCTTGTTTTCAAAAGCAAAATTTAGACTGTGATCCCTTTGCAGCCGATATTAAATCTGAGTCAAAAATACCAATCACTAATATTATTACTCCAGATTCAGAAAATATATATTTATGGAAAATTGTAATTAAAGAAATGGTTGGTTATTTAGTTTATTGGGCAAAAGGTTATATTTGATGATAATTAATTAGTTTTTAGAGTCTCATTTGTTCTATTATTTAGGCTAATTTTTTTAAATTTAAAAATCAAAATCTCTTTCGAATACTACATCCTCACTACTTCATAATAAAATAACCTAAGATTTTACAGGTTTATAAAGATTCCTAACTTTCCTTTTTTTACTTTTGTAGACAGTTTACACAGAACTGAATTTCTAAGCAAACAATTAAAAATAAATACTTTGGCATTAATAAAATCAATTTCGGGAATTAGAGGAACTATCGGCGGAAAATATAGAGATAATTTAACCGCTCAAGATATTGTTGAATGTGCAGCCGCATTTGGTTATTGGACAATTCAAAAAACTGGAAACCCGAGAATCGTAGTAGGAAGAGATGCAAGAATCTCTGGAGAAGTTGTTAGTCAATTAGTGATTACAACACTAAGAATGTTGGGAATAAAAGTAGTCGATTTAGGACTTTCTACAACACCAACAGTTGAAATTGCAGTTCCTTTAGAAAAAGCAGGTGCAGGAATTATCTTCACTGCAAGTCATAATCCTCGTCAATGGAATGCATTGAAATTCTTGAATGATAAAGGAGAGTTTATTTCTGGACAAGATGGTCAAGAAGTCTTGGACATGATAGAATCAAATGTAGTAGAATATGCTGATGTTGATAGTTTAGGTGGATATGTAAAGAAAGATGGATATATCAAACATCATATTCAGCAAATTTTGGATTTATCTTTAGTCAATCAACAAGCAGTTATTGATAAACAGTATAAAATCATTGTTGATGTAGTCAATTCAACTGGAGCTGTTTCTATTCCTAATTTATTAACAAGATTGGGTTGTGAAGTAATTGTTTTGAATAGTAATATGAGTGGAAATTTTGCTCATAATCCAGAACCATTACCAGAAAATTTGACGGAATTGGCTGATGCAGTTAAGTTTCATAAAGCAGATTTAGGAATTGCTGTTGATCCAGATGTAGATAGATTGGCTTTTGTTTGTGAAAACGGAAAGATGTTTGGAGAAGAATACACTTTGGTTGTAATAGCAGATTATATTTTGAGAAATAATCCTGGAAATACAGTTTCGAATTTATCTTCAACTCGTGCTTTGCGAG
>CAZEOC010000560.1:0-2339 GCA_964513525.1 uncultured Saprospiraceae bacterium
TGAAAAAGAACGTCAAGCTTTTATTGATAAATTAAATCCTGTTTTTGCTAAGATTCGAGTGTATAATAGCATTAAAACGATTTTGAAATCGGATAGGATTGCGGTTCAAAATTTAAAAACAAACATGCACGATTATTACGTTGAAAATGTTGAGATTATTAAAATTGATACTATTAAAAAATTATGGAAAAGACAGCAGAGTAACGGAAATGAACCTAAGTGGATTTCGAAAAAGGAAAGGTTTAAAATGGATTTTCGTATTCCTATTTATGAAAAAATTGATGAAAGTCATCTTATCAAAAATAATAAAAGTGATACTCTTAATAGAAAATTTATTAATGATAGTCGGACAAAAGCTATTAATGAAGCGGACTCAATTCATATACAAATTGAAGTATTAACAGTAAATGGATTAAAAATTAAAAATATATTAAAATCAGATTCAGTAGCAATTGATGAATTCAGAGAAAGTAAGAATAAATATATCTTTAAAAACTATGAAAAAAAGCCCATTCAATTTTCAACTACTTCTTGGGTTAAAATATATAAAAATGTAAGGTGTTGTTTTGGTAATTGTGAAGATACTTATGCTTGGGCTTTAATCGAAATTCCAATAGATACAAGTTTTTTGATAACAGTTTACCAACACATAACAGAAGAAGCACTTGCTAAATTCGACGCTAAATATGATTTTGATTATGAAAAATATAAAGCTGATGTAAGGCAAAAAGCAATTGATTTAGACAATCGAATTTATGCAAAAATTCAAAAAACGATTGATAATGAAATATTAGAAGCAATTATTTTGAAAACAGATAGTGTGAAGATTCAAGAATTGAATGACAGAAATGATTTGATTTTATATGACTTTGAAGTGGTTAACATTAAAACTTCAATTGTTTATTGGGCAAAAAAGATAGAGAACGGTTGTAGTTGTAAAGGGCATGAAAAAACCATAAACGGTTATTGTTTGGTTTGGTATTTAGCAGAATTTCCAATCGAAACAACGGAAATCATAGAAATTTATCGGGAACAATCAATTACAAAATTTGAAAAAGAAATCATTAAAACGGACATTGCGAAAGCAAAAAAGAATATTAATTACAAAGTTTATCCAAATCCATTTTTGAATATTGTAAATGTAGAAACAGAAGTGACTTTAGGTGAAATTTGGATATTTGATTCGCAAGGGAAAGTCGTATTTGAGCAAAAATCAAACGGTAAAAATCAAAAACTTGATTTGTCGCATTTACCAAACGGTATTTATTATTTAAAAATGGTTGGAGAAAATTTTGAGAAAACGGTGAAGTTGGAGAAGATTTGAACCGTAGAATGTCGAATTACGAATACTGAATGTCGAAATTTTTGACAAATTATTCCATGATAATAGTAGTTGTTTTTCATAATTAAGTAGGTCGAACTTCGTAATTTGATATTCGTAATTCGATATTCTGCGGTTCAAAAAAGACTTATTTAAGCTTATTTTTTATCTCTTCCAACTTCTCTTGCATTTCTTCCAACTGCGTCAAGTAAGCAAATTCTTGATCGGCACTTAATCCGCCAGTTGTGATTTTTCTATCAAAAAAAGCGATTTTCTTTTCTAATATAGTTGCTTGTTTTTCCAAACCAGTTCTTTCAATTTCTGATAAAGCATTGGTATTAGAAACTGTATTCTTAGGCGATTCATTATTCGTTTGAATCAACTTCTTAGTGCTAATATTTGGATTCACACCTCGTTTTGGTAATTTCCAATCCAATGTATTTTCGAATTTTGGATTTTCGTATAATGCCCATTTGAAAGCTGTGATTTCCGGTTCGTTATCGAATCCAAATCCTCTTTTGGTTTCTACTTCTATAGGAACAGTTTCTGTTGTATTAATATAAGCTTTTGCCTTTTTGAATGCTTCTTGAAGCGTACTTCTTGAGCCTGCATAAGCCAAACTTTTGTAGAAATGAATGGCAAAATTCGTGGCTTTATTATCACTTACTGGAACAGCGGTTGCTAAAACAGTTTTGACATTGTTTTCTTGTAATAATTTGACTTGTCCAGCAGTTGCACAACCATTCAAAAATACAAATTCTAAATTTGGTTCTGTACCCATTAATTCTGCTAAACCCGTTGCATTTGCTATACTATCGTCAATTACTAAACCTTTGCTTTCAGCGTGTCCGCCATAGTGAACTAAGCCAATTTGCCCTTTATATAGATTGAAATAATCAAATAATTCATCCACAGAACTTATCGAAATAACTTCAATATTACCACCAGATTTTCGGAAATGTAGTAAAGCAGATTGAATCGCTCTTTCTTCTTCTTGCAAATTTCCTAAACTCATATC
>CAZEOC010000561.1:0-2306 GCA_964513525.1 uncultured Saprospiraceae bacterium
GAATCCAAACCCACAATGTTTTCGTGCATTTGCACCATTGCTTTCCACCAATATTCCTTGATGTTGTTTTTCAGTTCGACACCGTAAGGGCCGTAATCGTAAACAGCGCTTAGACCGTCATATACCTCACTTGATTGGAACACATAACCGTATTCCTTACAGTGGGCAATCAATTTTTTAAAGTCTTCAGTTGAATTTTTCATATTGGGCGCAAAGATAAAATCTTTCGAGTGGTTTTCAATTAAAACACCTCAATTTCCTCCAATTGTGCTACCTCCAATCTACCCTTAAACAAAATATGTGGTACTCCGACAAATGGAAATACAGGCTGTCCATTGGAAACTGCTTCTCGATAGTGCGCAAGCGTTGGAGGAGAAAGCTCTTGATATTGAGAAAGTAAGTTGGCATTGAAGGGAATGTAATCTGTTGGAGGTACATGGAAGTCGCCTTTTGCTCTTGGAGAATTGAGGTAAATGACTGTATTTTCTGAATTGAAACCCATTTTGGTAGGATTGACTTTGAAAAATCGGCGTGGCTTTTTTAACCATTTTCTCCCAAGAGTCTCATCTAGTGCTGCGAAAATATTGGAGGGAGGAACAGGAGAAAAATGCAAGACATCATTCCACAGGCAATTTAGTAGAGCTATTTCTCGCTTTAATAAAATCTCTCTTCCTTTATATTTCTGAACAGCCTTTTCGTAAATATTTGGTTTGACTGTTTTTAGTTGATTTAGGGGATAGAGTGTTTCATCTTCTAAATTGGAGGGGATCATGTGGTAGAGGTAGTTCATAGTTGTATTTTGATTGGAGGATATTTATGCTGTATAAAAGTATAATTTTTTTAGCTGTATCACTGAGTTGTTTTCACCTCTTTTTGTTTACCTTCGTTCTGTTTTATTACTCCTGCCAAAAATTTAATCATTCTAGTATGCAGTTATCTAAGACTCCTTTGAGTGTGCGCAAGGAGCGTGAACTTGAAGAACTGAAAAAGCGACTCAAAAAAACACGTACTCAACTGAAGCGCAATACGACGATTCTCAAAAACTTACAGCGAGACATCAAAGACTTGCAAAAAGATGTTGCCAATGAGATGATGAATATGCAAGAGAAGATGACAATCTTGCAAGAAGAACTCAAAGAGCTACTCAAAAAAGTAGTGAAATCTCGAAAAGTGGATAAAGATAGTAAAGAGCAGGCACGGGAGTTTTTGAGGGATTTGGAGGATATGGACGAACCTGATTCCGAAGAGTTCTTTGACGAAGAAAGTGAGCATTCTGGAGGAGGACCAAGTTTTTTCTTCAATCAATTCAAAGTTGAACCTCCCAAGGAGGAGCAGCGAAACATCCGTAAGACGTTTATCAAATTGGCTGCAAAGTTTCATCCTGATAAAGCCAAGACACCGAAAGAAGCAGAGAACTTTCACAAAATCATGCAGCAAATCAATGAAGCCTATCAGCGAAATGATATTTTGACATTGCTGGACATGGAGAAGAAATATGCTGATTATGAGACAGGTGAGATAAGTCCTGATTTGGATGAAACGGCTATTGTGAGTCTACTCGATCAAGAAATCGAAAAGGCAAAAAATGAATTGAGTCTCTTAGATGGTCAATTGAGTAGGGTAAAAGGGGAAGTGAGAGAATTGAGAGCTTCGGAATTGGGTTCAATGCAAAAAGAATCGAAGCGTCTCAAAAAATATGGAGTTGATTTTGTGGAGAGTATGCGGGAAGAGATGGATCAATCTATTCGTCAATTGACGGCTGTTCGGGATGTGATGAAAGAGCTATTAAAGAAGGGCACGCTTACCAATGAAATGTTGGTTAAAGCAGGTTTGATTCCTGATATGTCGATGTTTTTTGATGCTTTTGGGTATGATGATGAGGACGAAGACTATGATGAGGATGAAGAAGATGATGAAATGGATTTTGAGGATGTCATTAGAAATTTATTTGGCTTGTGATACCAGTCTACACCTATTTCTTGTATTACGTAAACCCACCCCTTCCCCTCCCAAGAGGGGATTAAATCCTCTAAATCAATTAATTCCCTCATTGAAGGAGGTTGGGGATTTTACAAAGTAATATGAGAAAGACCACTTTCGCACATGGATTGGTATAATTGGAGGGAAAATTATTTAGCAAGAATAAGTAACAAAAAAGAAGCTCATTTTACGTGAAATACAAACAACGTAAAATGAGCTTCTTTTTTATTTGCTAAGCCCTATCTCCGACAGCGGATTGGTCTCGCCTCTCACTTCCTAATTTAGAAAGTAAAGGAAGCACCAAAACTCGGCAGAATTGGCAATTG
>CAZEOC010000562.1:0-2305 GCA_964513525.1 uncultured Saprospiraceae bacterium
AGGTTCGTTTGAAGATGATATTACACAATTGTCTGTAAATGTTCCAAAGTTATTGCGATTAGCAGAATATAAAGATGCTCAACATTCTGAAAATATAGTCGTTATGACGTTGTTATATGAAGTGTTGGATATGGTTTATAAAGGTTTAGAACCTGATGATATTGTGATGATTTCTGAAGATAGATTGCAATGGCAAATTTGGAAATTGGAACAGGATAATAAGAAGAATTATATCAAAGCATTAAAAAATAAAGGAAAGGAACAACAGAAATTGGTTTCAAAAGTAAAAGGTCTTAGCAAAAAGGCTGATGATATAAAAGAAGATATTGCACGATTGATGATTTTTCAAAAGGCTTACGAACAGACTTTAGGAAGCGGTCGATTCAATCCTTATGAAGATTTGGATTTGATTTTTATTGATGGTTCGTCATTTTTAGAAAATGGAAGTTCTGCTAAAAATGTTTTTAATACGATTAATGATATGGAAAAATCATTATTAATTGTAGAAGAAGATATTCGAAATGCTAAGCAATTAGAATTGTTTGAAGGTGGAAATGTTGATTTATTAACTCAAGCAGAAACGGCATTAAAAAAGATTAGAAATTGGCAACAATATAAAGAAATGATTGAAACACATGATAAGTTTCAATTAGCTTTTACAGAAAATATTATTGGTAAAAACGTCGCAAAATTACGCAGAATTGTTAATGCCTTGAATTATTCTTCTTTTATTTTGTATTCTTTTATTGATAAATCAGCAAGTGGACATTTTGCGTCTCGTGATAAAATTGATTCTCTTTTTCAACATAATACTCGAAGAGATTTGTTTTTGGGTTTATTGCACCAGAAGTTTTCTAATAAAATTCCAGTACGGAATTTAGATGTTTATGTAGAACGTTACCAAGCGTTATTGGAAGATTTGGAATTGCAGAAACGCTATATTCAAGAACGTCGAAAAACGGCAAGAGATAGATACGAAGTTACTTCTGCATATTTGCCAGCGGTGAAAACGACGTATGATTTATTAACGACAGGTTTAAATGTAGAAGTTGAAGGCGATTCGACTTTATTGTCCCAAACAGAAGTTAAAGATTTAGAAACAGTTGCAGAACAAACGTACAGTTTATCTCGAAATACTTATTATCGAGAATATGATAATTCAGTTTTTAATGCGTCAGAATTGATGGATTATATGCTGGAAGACCAGAAAGATAAAAAGCCTTATCAGAAAATGAAAAAGGACTTTTTGCAATATGGATTATTTTTAGCAAATGTCTTGAAAGCTCGAAATCCTGCTGAAGTTAAAGCTGCAATACGAATGGTGGCAATGCCTCCAGGAAGTTCGCAAGCGAAAAAGGAAAGTAGTTTTGATATTTCTATTAATTCTTATGTTGGTATTTATGGTGGAGAAGAAACCTTATTAAATCCAGGAATATCAGAACCTTCAAAACCAACTTATGGATTAACAGTTCCAGTTGGAGTTTCTGTTAGTACTGGATTTCGAAGATATGGTTCTCTGAGTTTATTTATGCCAATAATAGATTTGGGTGCAGTTGCTGCATTTAGAATTGAAACCAATCAAGCAGTTAATTTACCTAATTTTAATTTACAAAATTTAGCTTCTCCAGGTGCTTATTTAGTGTACGGTTTTCCAAATTATCCTTTTGCCCTTGCAGGCGGAGTACAATACGGACCACAACTTCGGAAAATTGAACGAAATGGTCTGAATATAGAATCGCCAGCTTATCGGTATAGTGTCGCATTGACGGTTGATATTCCGCTGTTCAATTTATACAATCGACCCTAATTTTAGCTATGAAATATCCTGTATCATGAAATTCACTCCAATCCCTCTTTTTTAAAAGAGGGGCTGAAATCTTAACTTAATTCAAATTTCGAAGATGAGGATTGCTTTTCTATTTTTATATTACTGAATAGTATTATTTGCTAAATTACTTTTTCAATTTAGTTGGTTAAATAGGTAGTAATTCACAATTCAATTATTCGCCGATGACTTCGTAACTTTTATATTCATATCCTTTTGGATATAAACCAACTTTATCAGAATTGTTAGGACCAGTTGGGTCACAAATTGTGTATTGCTGTCCTTTATGAATCAATGGTTTTCCTTGATTTTTAGCCAATTGTACACCAATTGTTAAATGATCATCATAAGTGACAATTATCATTGGTAAATCAACTAATTCTTTCATTAGATTATAAAATAAAGCAGAACGATCTTCACAATCGGAAAATGCATAATATAAAACTTCATCGGCGATCATCGGTTTATTGTAACCAAAAT
>CAZEOC010000563.1:0-2304 GCA_964513525.1 uncultured Saprospiraceae bacterium
CAGAGCTGATCGGCATTTTTTATTAATACCATATATTTATTTTTTAATTAATTCAGATATACAGATTTGAATCAGAGTTAATGAAAACTGTTAAAGTTTATCGAAAAACGTATTTTCTGAATTAAACATTTTATTATAAAAATTATTTCTTAGATAATCAGTTATTAAAATCCAATCAATTAAGAATATCATGAAAAAATATTTACTTCCTTTTTTTTTAATACTTCCTTTTATTAATCAGCTTTCTGCACAATGTAGTTTCAATGTTGATGTTATCAATAACGATACGATAATCTGTGGCGGAACACCTGTTCAATTAGGAGCAAATATAACTGGAAATATACCATCGAATCCGACTTATAATTGGACACCGACAACTGGTTTGAATAATCCTAATATTTCCAATCCTATTGCAACAACTAATACTGCTACGAATTATACTTGTACGGTTATGAGTACAATAGGAAACAATTTAATTACAAATGGAGATTTTGAATTAGGAAATACTTTTTTTACTTCTGGATATAATTTTGCAAATCTTGGAACAACAACTAATACAGGTCAATATTCTATAGCGAGCCTTTCATCCAGTGTATCACCTGTATTTGCCCCTTGTATTGACCATACACCGAATACTGGAAATATAAATATGATGGCTGTAAATAGTATCACATCACCTAATACACCTTTTTGGTGTCAAACAGTAAATGTATCGCCCAATACTGATTATGTTTTTTCGGTGTGGGTGACATTTATAGGAACTATAAACTTACCACGTCTATATGTAAATATCAATGGAAATCAAGCGAGTCCGGTGACTACAATTACAAGTCCGAATTGCATATGGAGTGAACTCACCTTTACTTGGAACTCTGGCAACTTAAGTTCTGCAGATATTTGTATTCTAAATCAAAATACATTGACTACTGGAAATGATTTCGCAATTGATGATATTTCCTTATTCGAATCTTGTGTTCAAACTGACGATGTATTTATTGACTTATTTAATCCTGTTTCAATTATTTCTGTTATTGATAGTTTTTGTTTTGAAGATAGCTTTTTTGTAGCAGGAAATTGGCAGACATTACCAGGGATTTATTTTGATACTATTAGTTCTCAAATAACTGGTTGTGATAGTTTAATTGTAGAAACAGAATTAACAATTATACAAGTCGTTCAATTTAATTTTGGAGCAGATAGAAGTATTTGTCCAGGTGATTCTGTATTAATAAAATTTGAACAACCTGATATCACTTATCTCTGGAATACTGGCGATACCACTGAAGGAATATATGTTAAAGAAGGAGGAACATATTTTCTCACCACGACAAGTTTAGATGGTTGTCTCACAAGTGATACAGTAGATGTAATTCTCGAATCCGCTCCAGAGATTATTTTTAGCGAAGATACTTTGATATGTGCAGAAGGGACTTTGGATATTTTTGTTCAAAATTTGGATAATTATACTTATTTATGGGAAGATAATTCTACCGATAGTAGTTATACGGCAACTGCTCCAGGTACTTATTCTGTTACCGTTTCAAATGCGAATTTTAGCTGCCCGAATACAGGTTCAATTACGATTACAGAAACGCCACCTTTATTAGTTGATTTAGGAAGAGATACGTCAATTTGTGAAAGTATTCCTTTAGAAATTTCAATAAATGTAACCGATGCTGTTCGTTATGAATGGGTAGATGGTTCAACGGCAACAAGTTATACGACAAATTCTGATGAAGTTATTTGGGTTGATGTCTATGATGAAAGAGATTGTGTTTTCCGAGATTCTGTAATAATCAGTTTAAGAGCTGTTCCGGAAGAGATTTTTGCTTTACCAACTGACACAACAATTTGTATCAATAGTTTTGTGACGGTTCAACCTTTTTCTCCAAGTGCGACCGAATATTCTTGGGAAGGTGATGCGGCTTATTTTCAACAAAATAATGCACGAGATACGGCATTCATTATTACTTTTCCAGGAGTTTATTCTTTTACCGCCAGTAATTTATGTGGCGGAGTAACACAGTTGTTAGAAGTTACCGAAGAAGATTGTGGTTGTTACCCTTTTGTTCCCGATGCTTTTACGCCAAATAATGACGGTATCAATGATTTATTCCAGACTTTTGCGAATTGCGAAATTCAAGATTATGAAGTATTGATTTTTGACCGTTGGGGAAATAAAGTTTATCAATCTGATGATTTAAGTACAGGTTGGGACGGAACAAATCGAGGTAGTGAATCAAAAGCTGGGATTTATGTTTGGCAAATGACTTATAAAACCCTTAATGAAAACGGAGAAGTAAC
>CAZEOC010000564.1:0-2301 GCA_964513525.1 uncultured Saprospiraceae bacterium
CAATTTTATACGTTTGAACTCACCCCCAACCACTCTCTTAAAAAAGAGGGGCGCAATACTCAGCTTCGCAATTTAAATTAAGTTGAGGTTTTAGCCCCTCTTTTTTAAGTGGAACATCCCGATTTTTGGGAAGAGGGGTTGGGGTGAGTATTCATGATAATATAGAATTAAAACTATTTACCACTAAATCTGCTTCAAAATTCCATTAACTTGTGCATTATTCGGATTTTTCTTTAAGATTCGTTGTAACAAAACCTTTGCTTTTGCCATTTCTTTTCTTTGCAAATGTAAACCAGCTTGATTCATCAAAGCTTGTTCATAATCTGGATTTAAGGCTAATGCTTTTTGATAATATATTTCTCCATTTCGATAATCGCCTTTTGAAACATAAAGGAAACCTAAATTTGTTAAAGCTTCTGGACGTTTTGGATTTTCCTTGATGATAAATTGAAACGTTTTTTCTGCATTAGTAAAATCACTCAATTTCGCATAAGTCGTTCCTAACTTCTGCTGAAAATCTAAATTCAATGGTTTATATTGAATTGCTTTTTCATAATAAAGCTTCGCTTTTCCTAATTCCTTGTTTTTATAAAAAGCTTCGCCAATTCGGTAAGCTGTCCAACCGTTTGTTATTTTATTAATATCAAAATTAGTAGCTAATTGTCTAATATTTTCAAATTCTAATCTTGCAAAATGATAATGAATCCATGTTGGAAATTCCATTTCCATATCATAAGTCGATTTATCCAAATACTTTTTTGCAGAATCTAACATCTGAATATCTGGCGAAAACTTATCAAATAAAGCAATATAACCTCTTGCCATTTCAAGCGGTTCAGGATTGGTTTTGGTCAAAATTTCTAAACCTAAAAACCGTGCAATTTCATCCGTTTTATCTTGTCGATTGGCGACTTTAGATTTCACATTCTCTTTACTAATATAATGGTCAGAAATATTTACATGTGGAATATCAATACTTCCCGTTCGAGGCATATGACAATTCACACAATTATCATTTTCTGCTTGTCGAGCGATTTCAGTTTCGGAACACAAGACATCTTTTGTCGTTTTGTGGCAAGATTTACACGCATCATTATATTGATTTGTCGCTGTGACTTCAATACTTTTATGCGGATTATGACAAGTAATACAAGACATTTCGCCTGTTTTGAAACAATCGCTCATTCGTAATCTATCCGCTTGAGATGCCATAATAAATCGCTCATGAGAATTTGTATAACGCGGCAAAAACACATTCATTACGGTTTCCAATTCCATCCCAGGACGAAAATCATAAAAGGATTTTCCTTCGTTCAAAACTGCAATTCCTTGCAAATGACAACGTTGACACAAATCCATTTGTAAATCCACCGATAATTTTCGAGGATTCACGATTGAATAATCTATTTCCGTTCGAGTATCGACGATATTTCCACTTCGTTTTTCTCGAACATGAATCTGTCCAGGTCCATGACAACGTTCACACTCAATTCCCGTTGGCATTTGCGTATACTTATTTTCAGAACCTTTCACATGCTTTGGAAGATGATTATGACAAGTCAAACATTCTGTAGAAATAATTCGGCTGAATCGTTCATTTTCTACTTCAAAACCAGGCGCTAAATCCCATTTTTTCTCTTGTGTATAGAAGGTAATCGGCGCTTGATGTACATAACCATTTATATCCAAAAGGTGAGAATTCGTATGTTGTCCAGAGCCGATAATATAACTTATCTTTTCTGTTCGGCTATGTGTCGTATCGCCATTTTCTAATCGAAATTCCTTTATATATAATTCTTCTTGATTAAAATACGGTTGATAATAAAAATCGTTTTTATCATCATAAACAATCGCATGTTTATCAAAAATCGCATCACTTTTCGCTCGACTTGCTTTGTCAAATGAACGCCCCATTCCTGTATGAATAAAGGTTTCGTGAATATCTCCATGACAAGTTTTGCAAGTTTCCATTCCGACATATGCTACAGAATCTGCCATATTCAAATACGTATTCGCTACTATTTCAGTCTTTGGTTTTTCGTCTTTTGGTGTACAAAAAACCATTATGAAGGCTAATAATGAGAATATGATATAGATGTATTTTTTTGTCATTGATTTTCCCTTTTGCGTTTCGTAAAGTTACAAAAGGAAATAAAATTCAAATCAAACCAGAATAGATTTTTTTATTCTTCATAGAGTTGAACGGAGTTAGATAGCGTTTTTTAATCGCTTTGTTATTTTGTATTGAATGATATAATGGTGAACTCAATATTTCTTAACGAAATTCTTTATTAATTGCTA
>CAZEOC010000565.1:0-2285 GCA_964513525.1 uncultured Saprospiraceae bacterium
AACAAATCAACAAATCAACAAATCAACAAATCAACAATCCCCTACAATTCCGCCACCAAATAACTCGCCTGCTTAATCGCTCGTTTCGCATCCAATTGTCGAGCCTCATCCGCACCACCAATCAAATGAACCCGATCATGCTTTTCTTTCAAATCTTCCCATAATTCCCGTAACGGTTCCTGTCCAGCGCAAACAACTACATTATCGACAGCGAGAACTTGTTTTTCTTCCCCCACAGAAATATGGAAACCTTCGTCGTCGATCTTGTGATAAGTTACGTTTGCTAAATGAACTACCTCTTTCATGATTAAACTAGCTCGATGAATCCAACCCGTTGTTTTTCCAAGATTTTTTCCGTGCTTTCCTATGGACCGTTTGAGTAGGTAAATTTTTCGTGGTGACGCTTCAGGTTTAGGTTTTTCTATGGCTCCGCCATTTGAATAATTCATATCCACACCCCATTCCTTCATGTATTTTTCTACGTCCATGCTCGGAGCAACATGATCAGGGTTATGCGTTAAAAATTCAGCCGTATCAAAACCAATTCCTCCCGCACCAATAATGGCCACTGTTTTGCCAACTGACTTTCTTCCTTGTAAAACGTCCGCATAGGACAATACTTTAGGATGATCATGTCCGGGGAAATTCACTCGCCGTGGAGTAACCCCAGTAGCAATAATTATTTCGTCATATTGGTTGGCAATTAATTCGTTTGCCGTAACACGGTGATTTAAAAATAAATTGACACCGTGTTTTTTTATCATGGAATCATAATACCTAATGGTTTGATCATATTCTTCTTTACCCGGAATTATCTTGGCCATATTAAATTGACCTCCAATTTCAGCCGCCGCTTCGAATAAGTCTACCTGATGTCCACGTTCTGCCGCTATGGTGGCAGCAGCAAGTCCTGCGGGACCAGCTCCGACTACACCAATTTTCTTAGATTTTTTGGTTGGTAAAAAGTTTAGTTCCGTTTCGTGACAGGCCCGAGGGTTGACAATACAAGAACTTAGTTTACCATTAAAAGTATGATCCAAACAAGCCTGATTACAGGCAATACAAGTATTTATTTCGTGGGCACGATTCTCTATTGCTTTTAAAACCAAATTTTCATCCGCCAAAAAGGGTCGGGCCATGGAGACCATATCGGCGGCACCATCCTCAATAATTTGATTTCCGATTTCCGGCATATTGATTCGGTTGGTCGCAATCAGTGGAATTTTTACTTCACCCATCATTCGTTTGGTGACCCAAGCAAAACCTCCTCTTGGAACGACGGTGCCTATGGTTGGAACGCGTGCCTCATGCCAGCCGATCCCAGTATTGATGATGGTAGCTCCGGCAGCTTCGACTGCTTTGGCAAGTTGCACAACTTCCTCCCATGAACTTCCCTCTGGTACCAAATCCAACATGGATAATCGGAAGATGATGATAAAGTTTTCGCCCACTTTCTGTCGAGTTCTTTTGACAATTTCTACGGGTAATTTAATTCGGTTTTCGTAACTGCCTCCAAACTCGTCTGTCCGATGATTGGTTCGTTTAACAATAAATTGATTAATCAAATATCCTTCTGACCCCATTATTTCTACGCCATCGTAGCCTGCTTCTTTAGCAAGTGCTGCTGAGTTTACGTAATCGTCGATCGTTTGCCATACTTCTTCCGTTTCTAAAGCCCGAGGAGTAGTCTTGTTGATAGGAGAACGAATAGCAGAAGCGGAAACTCCTTCAGAATGATAAGCGTATCTTCCGGCATGTAGAATTTGCATACATATTTTTCCGCCCTCTGCGTGCACGGCCTTGGTAATAACTTGATGCGCTTTGGCGTGTTCTGCCGTCGTCATTAAAGAGGCATGTTGCGCAACTGCCCCAGCTCGATTAGGAGCAATTCCTCCCGTCACAATTAAGCCAACTTGACCACGAGCACGCTCGGCATAAAATACAGCTGCCCGTTCGAGTCCTCCTGGAATTTCTTCTAGATTGGTATGCATAGAACCCATCAAGACTCGATTTTTTAAAGTGGTAAAGCCAAGGTCGAGGGGAGCAAGAAGGTGTTGATACATTATAATTTGGTGTTTATTTGGCGTGAAAATAAATAAAAATTTAATAGGGAAGGGGAATGATTTATTTTTTGCGACTATGTAATAATCGGAGTTAGAGGAATTCCTATTATTTGCAAAGATGTAATATTAATTTTAGGATAAAAAGGGTGAAAGAAAAACGAGAACATAGCAATCCCGCAGGGCGGGATTGCTTTCCCACCCCCTGCGCGAGCCCCAAAGCCT
>CAZEOC010000566.1:0-2268 GCA_964513525.1 uncultured Saprospiraceae bacterium
GAAAATCATTGAACCTATTATTAGTGAATTATTCAAAGTAGAAGATGAAGATTTTTTCTATTCTATTTTACCAACTTCTACTCAATATAGTAGAAACTCTATTTTTGCAGGATTAACTCCAGCAGAGATTCAGGAATATTATCCTGATAAATGGTTGAATGATAATCAAGAAGGTGGAAAAAATTTACATGAAGCTTTTTTGATGAAAGAGCAATTGAGAAGAACTTTCCAAGATCCGCCTAGTATGGACTATATGAAGGTTACCAATGTTGGACACGGAAAAACTTTGGTTGACAATTCTTTAAATTATTTAAATAATGACTTAACTGTTATTGTTTATAATTTCATTGATATGTTATCTCATGCCCGTACTGAGATGGAGGTTTTGAAAGAATTGGCAAGTGATGAAAGTGCGTATCGTTCTTTGACTCGTTCTTGGTTTTTGCATTCTCCATTATGGGAAACATTACAAAGAATGGCAGAACGAGATATTCAATTATTCATCACAACAGATCATGGTACAATTCGTGTACAAACTCCATCAAGAGTAGTTGGAGATAGAGAAACTACGACGAACCTAAGATATAAAGTAGGTAGAAATCTAAAATATAATAGAAATGATGTTTTAGAAATTAGAAATCCAAAACATGGTCAATTACCACGACCAAATGTGAGTTCTACTTTTATCTTTGCAAAAGAAGATAAATTCTTTTTATATCCAAATAATTATAATTATTACAATAATTATTATAAAAATACCTTTCAACATGGAGGTATTTCATTAGAAGAAATGATTTGTCCTGTAATTACATTATATAGTAAATAGTTACTTTGTTGCTTAGTGAATAGTATTTCGTCTATAATACAGACTAATCTAATCACTAAGTAATTAATCACTAATTAAGATCAACATGAAATTTATTCAAATAACTTTTTTGTTATTATTTACCGCTACTTTAGCAGTTGCACAACCTACAAATGGTCGAATTGCTTATTATTCTTTTGATAATTGTGATGCCTTAGATGAAACTGGTAATGGTTCTGATGGCGTCTTATTCGGAAATCCTGATTGTGATTGTGGTGTGAAAGGTCAAGCATTAAGTTTTGACGGAATTGACGATTACGCTGTTTTTAATGGTGTCATTAATAGTGTTTTTCAAACACAAGATTTTACTTTAAGCTTTTACTTTAAAGCCAGAGAAGCTGCTACTTCAGTACAAGATATTTTTTCTAAACGTACTTCTTGTAACGATAATACAATGTTTAATATCGAATACATTCAAAGTTTGGATTTCATGACGGTTGATTTAGTAGAACAAGGAAATGGAAGCGCATTCTTAACAGGAAATGGAGCTGAAACTTGTTGGCATCACTGTATCATTGTTCGAGATGGTCCAAGCGTTGAATTATATTTAGATGGTGTTTTAAAAATGGAAACATCAACTCCAAATTTATTAAACCTAAATAATGCCGCATCATTGACACTTGGTAATAGTCCTTGTATTAATCAAACTGTTTCAAGGTTTACTGGATTGATTGACGAATTATATGTTTATAATATAGCATTACGTCCTGAACAAATGGTTGATTTTGATTTAACACCTGATATGATTGGCAATAGCGATACAATTGTATTTACAGGAAATTCTTTAGAAACTTATGTAAATAATACTTGTGCAACAGACTTTTTGTGGTCTCCTACAGATAATGTGGATGATCCAACAAGTGCAATCACAACAATAACGCCTGAAGATACTTCAACTTATATTTTAAGAATTACAGATGAAGATTTCTGTGTAACTTATGATACATTTACAATCAATGTGATCAATCCTGATGATCTGCCATGTGATCAAGTATTCTTACCAAAAGCATTTACGCCAAATGGCGATATTCGTAATGATACTTATGGTATTAGTAATCCTGAAATTGTACAGCAGTTACAGATTTTTGAAATTTATGATCGTTGGGGAAGTCGTGTTTTCGTAACTGATAATCCGAATGAAAAATGGGATGGAACATTTAGAAATAAAGCAGTAAATCCTGGTGTGTTTGTGTGGAAGATTGAGTATGAATGTGAAGGAGAATCGAAAATAGAAACTGGAAATGTAACATTGATTCGGTAGGTAAGATTTTAAACATTAAGTAAAACGCTTAAATAAAAAGCTTGAATGTTCTAATTGAATATTCAAGCTTTTTTATTTCAATCTTTATTTAAGTACCTGGACATAATTAAACGGGTATAAATAACGCAGTTATTTTTTTGCT
>CAZEOC010000567.1:0-2263 GCA_964513525.1 uncultured Saprospiraceae bacterium
CGCTTAGTGGTATCTGAGAAAGGAGAGGTGAAATTAGCTTCTGCTATTAGATTGTTTGTTACTAATATCATTGAAAATATGATTAACAGTTTTGTTGATGTTTTCATGCCTTTGATTTTTTTAGTTATTATAATATCTTTAAAATTAATCCGAGATAAAGATATTTGAACTGTCCAAAGTAGAGTATTCAATGATTTATTAAACTCGTTTAATATTATGCTAAAATTTAAACCTTATTTCAATCTTATATTGCAAAATAACGTGCTATAAACTTGACTTATAAGATAATTTTATCTTATATTTGACTAAACGGTCGGTCAATCATAAACTGATAAGCGAAAATATATAAATATAAGATGCCAAGAAACGAGGAACAATTTGAAGAAATCCGACAAAAGAGTAAAGCGAAAATCATGGAAACCGCTTTAGAGTTGTTTGCTAAAAATGGTTTTCATAATACCTCAATCAGTAAAATTGCAAAAGCTGCTGGTGTTTCTAAAGGTTTGATGTATAATTATTATGAAAGTAAAGAAGCACTTTTAGATGTAATTTTATTTGGTGTCGCAGATGAGAAAAAAGCTGCTGCTCAAAGTATTTCGATGAATGAAATACCACCAAAGAAGCGATTGGAAATGATGATTGAAGGTACGTTTGGAATGATTCAATCAAATGTTAATCATTGGAAATTAATGATGAGTTTATCTTTACAAGATGAAATTTCGGAACGGATTGATGAAAAATTTGCAGTACAAAGAAATGAAGGTATGACTCAATTTATTCAACTTTTTGAGGAAATGGAAGTCGAAGAACCATTATTAGAAGCCTATTTTTTTGGAAGCGCAATTACAGGTTGTTTGATGCAATATGTTAATTTAAAAGAGAATTATCCTTTAGAGGAAATGAAAAATTATTTGATAAATAAATTCTGCAAGTAGGTCGGGTTTTTATTACTCGACATTTTAGCTTTCGCTAAAATACTGCTTTAGAATTTTGCTTTTTGGCAAAATGTCGGGTAAGAAAACCCGACCTACAATATTAAACTATGAAATATACAATAATCACTGTAATCGCAATGCTAACTATGGCATTTGTACCAATAAATAAGCAGCAAAATGATTTAACCGCTACGGAAATTATTAAAAAATCTGAGGATAATCTAAGAGGAACATCAAGTAAGATGTCTATGAAAATGACTATTGTTCGTCCAAAATGGAAAAGAACAACTACGATGAAATCTTGGGCTTTGGGTGATAAATTTAGTTTAACTTTGGTGACTGGACCTAAAAGTGATAAAGGAACTGCTTTTCTAAAAAGAAATAAAGAGATTTGGAATTGGCAACCCAAAATTGATAGAGTAATCAAAATGCCGCCTTCAATGATGTCTCAAGGTTGGATGGGGTCAGATTTGAAAAATGATGACTTAGTTCGGGAATCTTCTATTGTTCGAGATTATGAACATAAATTATTGAAGAAAGTAAAATACGGTAAAAATATCTGTTATAAATTGGAATTAGTACCAAAAGAAAATGCAAATGTCGTTTGGGGAAAAATCTTGGTTTTGATTGATACGAAACATTTTATACAATTGAAAACGGAGTTTTATGATGAGGATAATGAATTGATTAATAAATTTTTAGCCTCTAATATTAAAACGATGAATGGAAGAACATTAGCAACTAAAATGATTATTAAACCTGCTGATGAACCTCAAAATAAAACCATTTTAGAATATGAAAGTATGGAATTTGGAGTAAATTTAAGCGAAGATTTTTTTACGATTCAAAATATGAAAAAAGTAAAATAGTGTTCAAATGTTTGAATGTTTGAATGTTGGAGTGTTATTCAACATTTGAACAATTGAACGCTCAAATATAGCAAATGATTAATTTACTAAAAATGGCAAGCCGTAATATTTGGCGAAATAAAGCTCGAACGTTGATTACTGCGGCAGCAGTTACGTTCGGTGTGTTTTTGTCAATTCTCTTAAACTCCTTTCAATCAGGTAGTTGGGATACAATTATTAATGGAATTGTCGAAGGATATTATGGATATGCACAAGTTCAAGGAAAAGGATATTGGGAAGAACAATCGTTAGATAATTCTTTTGAGTACACTACGGAACTGCAATCAAAAGTCGAAAAAACAGATGCTGTAAAAGCGGTTGTTCCTCGATTAGAAGGTTTTGTATTAGCAGCATTTAATAGCAGTACTAAACCACTGCAAATCATGGGAACAAATCCTACTGCTGAAAATGCAATAACAC
>CAZEOC010000568.1:0-2262 GCA_964513525.1 uncultured Saprospiraceae bacterium
TCCAAAACGGTGAACGTTGAATGGTGAACGGTTGACGAAAAATACGAATGAATGATGATTTTTATTACTAAAATAATCGTTCACTTTCTTCCGTCAATCGTCCATCGTGATTATAAATCTCCTAATTGTGGGCGAATCACAATTTCTTCTACAACAGATTGTTTACTTAATTGAAAAGCAGCTAAAACAGTTGCTGCAATATCTTCTGCTTTCATTAATCTTTCTTCTGGTCCATCAAAAGCAGCCCAAGAGTTGGACATTGTCGCTCCAGGCATAATTGAAGTCACTCGAACATTGTGTGGTTTCAATTCTTCTCTCAATACTTTTGACATTCCTAACATTGCAAATTTAGAAATACTATACGAACCGCCATTCGGATAAGCCATAAAACTTGCAATAGAACACATATTAAAAATATGTCCGTTTTTATTATTAATCATAACTGGAGCAATACTTCTCGAAAGATGATAAGCGCTATAAAGATTCGTCTCAATCATCATTTCTAAATTCCCAGTTTCTTCTTTAATTATTTCACCAGGCAAGAAAACTCCGGCATTATTTACTAAAATATCAATGTTTTTCCACTTTGATTTAATAAAATCTCCAAACTCTAATACTTCATTTTTGTTCCGAACATCGACAGACATAGTAAAAATTTCTATATTTGGATTTAATTTAGAAAGGTCTTTTCTTAACTTTTCTAAATCTTCTGTTGTTCTTGAACATAGTGCAAGGTTATAACCTGATTTACAAAATGCTTCTGCTATTGCTTTTCCGATGCCTTTTGTTGCTCCTGTAATTATTGCATTCATAAATTATGTTGGTATTTTAATTTTTAATTAGCAGTTTTGCATTTCCGCAAAGTTGCATTTTTTTGTTAGAATTAATTAAATATTCTAATTAAAAAAAGATAAAGTGAACTATATATTATAAACTATAAATTATATTCACTTACTAATTTGCTAATAGCAATACTTTTGAATAACAAATAGTTTAATTTGTTTACTATGTTTTGTACAATATTATAAAAGTAGAAAAATCATTAATTATATAAAATGAAATATTTAGAAGATTTTGGGAATTATCTCTTGTTATTAAAAAGTGCAGTAGCTCGACCAGAAAAATTCTCTATGTACGCCAAAGAAACCATGCGACAGATGTATGATATTGGTGTGGGTTCTTTAGTAATTGTCGCTATTATTTCTGCTTTTATGGGAGCAGTAACAGCTTTGCAATTTGCGTATCAATTAAGTGGCGGATTTATACCAATGTATTATGTCGGTTATATAGTTCGAGATACTATGATAATTGAGTTAGCGCCTACAATTACTTGTTTGGTTTTGGCAGGGAAAGTGGGGTCAAATATGGCTGCTGAAATCGGAGGAATGCGTCAAAAAGAACAAATTGATGCTTTAGAAATAATGGGTGTTAATACGGCTGCTTACTTAATTACACCAAAAGTAATTGCTGCGATGTTTGTTATTCCATTATTGGTTATTGTTGCCGCTTTTTTAGGAATTATTGGTGGTTATTTTGCGGCTACGGCAACAGGACAAATCACTGGCGGACAATATGAAATGGGTTTACGTTCCTTCTTTCAAGAATATTTTGTTTTTATGATGATTGTTAAAGCAATTGTTTTTTCATTTATCCTAACCACTGTTTCTTGTTATCAAGGTTATTATGTGAAAGGTGGAAGTATTGAATTAGGAAAAGCAAGTACGAATGCAGTTGTATTAAGTGATATTCTTATCCTTTGTGCAGATTATGTAGTTGCATTAGTTTTAACTTAAAATTTAGACATTAGATATTCGTATTTAGTTATTGGACTAATATTTTTCGGTCTAAAATCTATAGTATACATATTGATATTTCAATTAATAAAAATGATACGAGCAGAAAATATAAAAAAATCATTTGGTGAACAGGAAGTCTTAAAAGGAGTTTCAACCATTTTTGAGAAAGGAAAAACAAACCTTATCATTGGTCGAAGTGGAGCTGGAAAAACTGTTTTCTTAAAGCTTTTAGTCGGTTTATTAGAACCAACTTCAGGTAATATTTGGTACGATGATATTAATTTTAATCAATTGAATAAGCGAGAATTGAGGGCTTTAAGAATGGAGGTTGGAATGCTTTTTCAAGGGAATGCTTTATTTGACTCTTTAACAGTTGAGCAAAACGTGAAATTTCCTCTGGATATGTTTACTAAGCTAACTAAGAAAGAAAAATTAGAAAGGGTAAACTATTGCTTGGATAGAGTAA
>CAZEOC010000569.1:0-2253 GCA_964513525.1 uncultured Saprospiraceae bacterium
CGCCTGTCGGTCCACTACCAGCTGATGGTGTCGCTCCTGTAAACACTGTCCAATCCAAATTATCCATCGTTGAATCTCCTTGTTCCCAACATGCATTCAAGATTCCGCCATCTTCGAAGCCCATTGTATCTGGTGCCATTTGTGGCGCACATGCAGCACTTGGCAATTCATCAATCTTAACATCATCTATCAATAAATCATTGTAAAAGTATGTTCCACCTGCAGGATCTTGAGCTGCAACAAAACGGATTTTCACTAAATTTGTATTATAAACGTAAGTCGCTAAGTCATATAACTTAAACTGCCAACTTGGAGCATTTTGCTGAATAATAGCTACTGTATCCCAGTTTGCTACACCATCATAAGCTTCAATTCTCAATTCATTATTTGCAGAAGAAGTATTTGTAAAGTAACTAAAGTGCCAGAAAGATAAAGCGGCTGTTGGAATACCTGAAATATCAACAGCTTCCATTTCTAAAATAACATCAGTATCTGAACCTGAAAAATCCATCCAAGCATAACTTGATCCATCTGCGGTATGAGACTGTGTACCAAATGCGTCATATCCAGGATTTCCTGTAAATACCCAAGGTCCACCTGCAGTAGCTGATTGTGTCCAACAGTTAGGAGCACCAGAGAAGTTTTCAGTATAAGGTGCAATGAAAGTAGCACATGTAGTTGTAAAGTTAACTGTTCTTGCATAAGATGTATCTCCTACTGCTGTACCACATACTGCTAAAACTCTTGCTGTATAATCCTGTGCAGGATTCAAACTTGTTAACAAAGCCGGAGAAGCCGTAGGTGTCATCACTGTACCTGAACCTGGTGTAAATCCACTTGGTCCATACTCTACAATATAACTTACAGGCGTACCAGAATGTGTCCATGATAAATCAGCCGTGTAAGCAGTAACATTATTAGCTACTAAATCATTATTTGGCATAGCACAACTTGGTGCTGGTCCTGTAGAAATTAAAAATTGTGCTACTGGTTTCCAAGCATGTGTTCCATTTGTTGCTACACCACATTGAGGTGCATTATCATTTCTGATTGATGTTGAACCATCTGTAGATGAAAAAGTACTTACAACTCCAGATTGATCATATGCACTTACTTGATCAAAACAAACATCAACAACTAAGTTGTCTGTACCATTCCAAATGAAAGGAGAAGATAAAACTAACATATCAAATCCACCTGCTACTGGAGCATAAGAAGTATTGTTATATACTTGTGTTAATGTAGAAGAAGCTACATAATTTGCCACTCCAGATGTAGCGTTTGTCGTATGCCCCATTGCAATTGTATAATTGGGTAAAGCATTCGCAGGAGCTCCAATTACATCCCAACCTATTTCTTGGATAGTAGCACCTGGTACAAAACCTGCTGCTTGTAATTCTGTCGCTGTATAGATTGTTTGATAATGTAAACTACGATACCAAATATTAATTGGTGATTGCTGAGTGGTTGTATTAGAACCAGTCGCAGTACCTACTGTAACATACTGTGCAGATACAGATGTTGTTGTCAACATCATAATCACAAGTAATGTAAATAAAGTATTAAGTGATTTCATAAAAATAATGATTTATTAATAAAAAAATTCAAAATTAATTTGTGTGTATTTTCTAATATAAAAAAGCTTAATTTGCTCTTATATAAGTTTATAACTTAATAAGATTTTATATCCAATTTATTAATAGGAAAGTCCTAAAAACATTAGAGAGTATAGACAGAATTTTATTATGTATTATTATAAAAGTATTAAACTTTATAGTAATAAATAGCTAACTAAAACAAATTTAACTAAATTAAATTCATTTAATTAAATAATAATATCTGTGAATAGTCATAAATTAAGATATTGTTAAATCTTTTCGTTTTTTAAACTTTTATATAAAAAAACCCTGATGAAAAAATCACCAGGGTTATTTAGAGCATGTCTAAATTTCTATCGGCTGAAAACCAATACTTTACGAACCTGACTTCAAAATAATTGATTTATTTAGCTCGCTAAACGTACAAATTATTTCTTCCTCAGAACCGTAAATTACTGATATTCAGCTCGAAATAAATTTTAGACAAGCTCTTAATTATTATCTAAACTTTTTTATTTCATAATTTATTTTACAACAACAAAACGTTTCGTTGCCGTTTGATTATTAGCTGTAATTTGCATAAAGTAAACGCCTTCTGCCAAGTTAGAAACATCAAAACGCATTTCTTCAGCTGTTGTGCTTCCTGCATTACGAG
>CAZEOC010000570.1:0-2250 GCA_964513525.1 uncultured Saprospiraceae bacterium
CCTGTTCCTAGAAATGTGATTTTCAAAATTATTCGTTTGTATTTGTTTCAAAATCTATTTCCATTGTCTTTCCTGTATCCGCTGGAAACAATTTCTTATATACTTTTAGCGGTTTTTCCGAAAATAGACTTTCATCAATTTCAACATTCGTTAAAATATCTAATAAGCAATTGAACTTTCCTTCTGTATCAAAGAATTTATTGACAATCGCTACTTTCTTATTTTCAATTAAACAATAACCTGATTGAAAGTTACCTTTTTCAAATCGAACTACATATGATTGCTCTTCTAAAAGAACTTGTAGCTTTTTTAAATTATGCGCTGTTGGTTTTAACATTTATACAATTGAATTAGTTGAATCTATACGCAAATATCGCTAATTTAGGAGATATAATAATGTATAATTGAAAATTGACATTGGATAATTAGACACTTAAGGGAAGTATAAAGTATAAGTTATAACAGCAGTTTCTAATTTGGCGTAAATACAGGAATGTATATTCCTGCCTCTCGTGTTATAATTAAATAATTTTTTTCACTCAAAACATAAAATAATGGAAAAGAAAAAGAATGATATTCACAGTATTAATATAGACTTTAATTGTCCAAAAGAATGGCTTAAAATGGATAAAAATGGTCAAAACAGGCATTGTCAATCTTGTAATCAAACAGTTTTTGATTTTTCAAAATTATCTGATGATGAGATATTAGATTTTTTTAAAAATAGAACTAGCAAAAAGATTTGTGGTAGATTTGAAAAACCTCAATTAGCTCAGTTGAATCACAAACTCAATTACAATTCTAATCCGCTAAAAAGCTTTAGAAGTGTAATAAAACCATTGATAGTTGCAGCAGCAATTACGTCTGTTACGGCTTGCAGTCCAACAAATCACATAGCTGATAATACTCATGAAACACCATCATCAAAAATAGAAATTGTAAAAGAAGTCATCAACTCAGATAGCTTGAATACCATTTTAATACAAGGAAAAATTATTGCTACAGATAAAGAACCATTAATTGGAGCGGTTTTACGTTTTGATGAGACTGAAAGAGGGACCATAACCGATGTAAATGGAAACTTCAAAATTAAACTTCCTAAAGAAGCAATTAAATCAGAAACTGTAACTATAAGCTCTGTTGGTTTTGGAAGTTTTCAACTACAACTAATTGATATTCAAAATAAGGAAATTAATGTCGTTTTAGCCGAACCTAATTACCTAATAGGAGATGTTATTATCATTAAACAGCCATTGCATAAAAGAATATTCAACAAGAATAGAAAAGGTTAATACATTCCTTTTCGTCTACACACAAATATTACTAATTTAGAAGATATAATATATTTTACGCAAATTTGTACTTTTATGATTACAAAATAAGTGCGACTTTCGTTTGACAAAAAGAGAGAAGTCTTTGAAATAACCAAAATACCATTAAGACATGAACAAGTTTGTCTTATTATTTATCATTCAATGTTTGATAAGTTCGTCAATCATTGCACAAGATGAGTTTCAAACAGATTATATACGAGGTGGAATTGGGCTCGCTCTTTTAGGTTCTGGTGATATTGTAATACCTAAATTAGAAGTTGAATACCTAATACCAATTAATGATAGATGGCATTTTGGTGCATCATCAAACGTTGGATATGGTAAACATATTGATGACTATTTTAGATTTTGGGGCGAAGGTGAACGTATATTAGATACATATACAATTCATGTTGATCCAAATATTTACCTTCGAACTATTTCTATTGAAAATTTTCATATGTATACTGGTTTAGGAGTATCATTTATGTTTGTGAATGATATTCAAAGGATTTTAGATATTGATGGAAGTTTTATTAAGCTTGAAGATGCTAGATTCTCCGTTGGTGGAAATATCATTTTTCAATTCAATTATGATATAAATGAAGAAACTGCCTTCGCTTTGAGAACTTTAACACAACCTTATATTAATGGCGATATTTCAACAGGAATATCTTTTAATTTAATAAAAACGTTTAATTGGAAAACAGATGATTAATTTAAAATATAGTTTTATATTGCTTTTCGTTCTTTCGTTTTCTACTCTTGTGGTAGCACAAGATGACAATCAAAAGGATGAAATTCCGATTGGAACATTTAAGCTTGGTTTGATTGCTGGTTTGAATGCCGCACAAATCAATGGCGATGATATAGCAGGCTACAACAAGCTAGGATTAGAAGCCTATTTTCAGGCTATTCCTGGTTTGAAAATTGTTGC
>CAZEOC010000571.1:0-2245 GCA_964513525.1 uncultured Saprospiraceae bacterium
ACGCCATCTTTATCTTTTTCTCGAAGTGTATCGACCCAAGGACCAGCAGCATTAACGATTTTTTTAGCTTTAATTGTAAACTCATTATTGGATAAATTATCTTTTACAATTGCTCCAGTAACTTTGTCATTGTCATAAAGATAATCTACAACTTCTGCATAATTTACACAATTTGCTCCGTGTTGTACTGCAGATTTCATATTTTCAATCGTCAATCGAGCATCATCGGTTCTATATTCATAATACAAACCGCCGCCTTTCAATATATCTTTTCGGAGCATTGGTTCTGTATTTTCAGTTTCTTCTTTACTCATCATTTTTCGGCGTTCATCATGTTCTACACCAGCTAACAAGTCATAAACCCAAAGTCCGATTGAACTCATTATTTGACCTAACGAACCACCTTCAACTATTGGTAATAACATTCTTTCAGGAATGACAACATGGCGAGCATTTCGGTGCACTACAGCTCTTTCCATTCCAACTTCTCTTACTAATGCAACTTCAAATTGCTTTAAATATCGTAAGCCACCATGAATCAATTTTGTAGAACGACTACTTGTTCCCCAAGCAAAATCATGTTTTTCAACTAAACCAACTTTCAAGCCTCTTGATGCAGCATCTAAAGCAATTCCTGCTCCTGTAATTCCTCCGCCAACTACTAATAAATCCAATTCTTGATTGGACATTTCATCTATAAATACTTGACGATTAACCGTTGATAACTTTCTCATTGTCATAAATAATGCTTTATACTATTCCACATCTAAAATTGTTATTAATAACTAATACAAATTCCTATGTTATGGTTCTACAAATATGAATATTATTATAATGTGATGTGTTACCTAATTGTTAATTATTTGAATAATTTAGAACGAGTCTAATTTCTTTCTCATTGATTGAATCATTTCAATATCAGAAACTTGTGTATCATATTCGGGGATTTGTGGAATATTTCCCATCGAAATATTGGGGTTACGATAAGTCATTTTGGAAGGAAACGTTTTTAGTGCAGAAAAATGAAACGAACGAATTCCTATTTCAAAAAAGGAACTAACATTGTGCGGTCTTACACCACTTCCAACCATGATTTCAATTTTGTTATCTGCAATTTGAATCAATTTTTTTATTTGCTGAACACCATCAATCGCTTTATTTTGTCCTCCTGAGGTTAGCACCGTATCTATCTTCAAATCAATTAATTGATTCAAAGCAAAATTTTGATTTTCACACATATCGAATGCACGGTGAAAAGTAACTTTCATTGGTCGAGCTAATTTGATAAGTTGACTTGTTCTTTCGAGGTCTATTTTACCATTTTTTAATAGTAATCCTAAAACAATTCCTTCTACTTTTTTGGTTTTGCAATATTCAATATTCTTTTTCATGACTTCAAATTCCTCTTCAGAATACAGAAAATCTCCACCTCTTGGTCGAATCATTACACGAGTAATAATATTTGGTATTTTACTAACTAAATCAATCATACCAATACTTGGCGTTGTTCCACCTTCAAATAAATTGGTACACAATTCTATACGATTTGCTCCAGATTTAGCAGCATTAATTGCTGAAGTAATTCCATTGCAACAGATTTCTAAATTCAATTTACTTTTTGGTTTCATTCTCATTAGAAAAATAGTTTTTTAGAACTTTGTTATTATTCAGTAATCAGATTGTCTAATTTCAATAGTATAAAATTAGTAAGTTATAGGATTATGATTGATTGCTACTTTGAATAATTGACTCTTTAATGTTTTTTGTATTTATCTAAGTCGACCAACTTGAAAGATTAATCATTTTCAATGATTTTAAATCTGAAAGGTGACATTTTTATTTTTAATAAAAATTTCATCTTTAAGGTTGGTCGACTTAGAGATTGCATAAATTGTTAAAGAATAAAAATAACATACGACTCATCGTCATTAATTAAAACCCAATGGAAAAAATTGCTTAGCAATTTGCTATCCATTGGGTTTGGTATTAATAATTGAATAATAGAAAATTTCTAAATAAGAAAAACTATCATTTACTAATAAGTTTTAATTTTGTGAAATTCCGTATATCTTTTGGTGAATAAAATGATAGGATTATCTAATTCACAATTCCACCAGTCAATCTTAAAATATCAGTTTCAGTAGTTTTAATATTATAAACGGCTTCTAATTTTGTTAATGCTGCACGGATATAAGACAATTGAATATTTCTATAATCAAAAGAACTAATTACACCACTTTTGAAA
>CAZEOC010000572.1:0-2231 GCA_964513525.1 uncultured Saprospiraceae bacterium
ATAAACCGATAGAAGAAGAAATCATAGACAATATGAGGTCCAATCTATTGAAAAAGCATGGATTTAGCCATTTGGATTTAGATTATTTGGTTTTAGAAGGTAATGAAACCAACCAAATTTATAATAAAGACAAGGAAAAGATCCGCATTCTTATGAAAGATGGCGAAATATATCCCTTAGAAGAAATTTCGGATAACGGAATCAGTAGTAAATCTATTGTGAAGTATTATATTTGCGGTCCGAAATAGATTTTGGCTCGACGTAGAGCCGACATAATTTTGTATATTTAATTAATTAGGAATTTTAATAGAAATCATTTATTCATCAAATTTAAATCAACCATGAGAAAACTGAACTTAATCTGTACTCTACTTCTCCTTATGGCTGCATTTGTAACTTACGCTCAACCAGAGGCAGGTATGCCTTCTGTACCAGGTAAGTGCTACGCTAAGTGTTTGATCCAGGATCAATATGAGACTGTCACTGAGCAAGTACTAGTTAAAGATGCGACAACAAGGGTCGAAGTTGTACCTGCTCAATACGAGACCGTAACTGAGCAAGTTCTAGCAAAAGAAGGAGGATCTACTCTTTCTGTTGTGCCTGCCCAGTTCGAAACAATGTCTGAGCAAGTACTATCAAAAGAAGGCGGATCTACGTTAAACGTAGTACCAGCTCAATTTGAAACTGTAACTGAGCAAGTATTAGCTCAAGACGGTTACACGGAGTTAAGAGTTGTGCCTGCACAATTCGAAACTATGTCTGAGCAAGTATTATCTGCTGAAGGCGCTTCTACAGTAAGCGTTACACCTGCACAATTCGAAACTGCTACTGAGCAAGTATTAGTAAGTGACGGAGAATCTGATCTAAGCATTATACCTGCTAGATTCGAAACTATGTCTGAGCAAGTACTCGCTTCTGAAGGAGAATCTTCAATAAGCATTTCACCAGCGACATTCGAAACTATGTCTGAGCAAGTAATGACAAGCACTCACGGTGCTATCTGCGGTTCTACTGGTGGAAATTCTTCATACTTAAATGTAAACTTCAACTCTGGATCTGCTGTACTTACAGGAGGATCAAGTTCAGAAATTGCTAGAGTAGCAAGCACACTTGATTGTGCTAGTGGTGCCACTGCAAAAATCGTTGGACATACTGATAGCCAAGGAGGTGAAGATGCAAATAGAACTTTATCAAGAAATAGAGCAAAAGCTGTTTATGATGCACTTGTTGCTGCAGGAGTATCATCTTCTTGTCTAAGCTATGATGGGATGGGAGAATCTTCTCCGATCGCTGATAATAGTACTGCTTCTGGAAGAGCTACAAACAGAAGAGTAGAGCTTATCTCTTATGGAGGTACAGCTGCTCCAGCTCCTGACTGTGCTGATCCAAACTCAATCATCGATATCAGAATCAGACCTGCACAATTCGAAACTGCTTCACAGCAAATGTTATCTGCTGAAGGTGCTTCTTCTGTAAGAATCACACCTGCATCTTTCGAAACTATGACAGAGCAAGTATTATCTTCTGAAGGTGAATCAACAGTATCTATCTCTCCTGCTCAAATGGAGACTATCTCTGAGCAAGTATTAGTAAAAGATGCTTATACTACCCTTAGAGTTGTACCAGCTACATTCGAAACGGTTACTGAGCAAGTATTAGTTGCTGAAGCATATGACCAATTAAGAGCTGTACCAGCAACTTACGAAACTGTAACTGAGCAAGTGTTAGTAAAAGATGCTTATACTACTCTTAGAGCGGTACCGGCAACATATGAAACTGTAACTGAAGAAGTACTTAAAAAAGATGCTTATTCAACACTAAGAGTTGTTCCAGCTACATACGAAACTGTATCTGAGCAAGTATTAGTAAAAGATGCTTACACTGAATTAAGAGCTGTACCAGCGGTATACGAAACAGTTACTGAGCAAGTATTAGCTAAAGATGCTTATACAACTCTATCTAAAGTACCTGCTGTATACGAAACAGTATCTGAAGAGAAACTTACTAAAGATTCTTACACGGTATTAAAAACAGTACCGGCAGTATACGAAACAGTTACTGAGCAAGTATTAGCTAAAGATGCTTACACAACTCTATCTGTTACTCCAGCTACATTCGAAACTGTATCTGAGCAAGTATTAGTAAAAGAAGCTAGTTCTTCTCTTTCTACTCAGCCAGCACAGTACGAAACTGTTACTGAGCAAGTATTAGTAAAAGATGCTTATACAACT
>CAZEOC010000573.1:0-2196 GCA_964513525.1 uncultured Saprospiraceae bacterium
GTGCGATTGTATCACCATTAATAATGGAAATATGGTTGGAATTATGAATCTGCATACCATTTGTGTATAGAAGTAGATTTCCATTCTTGTTACTTATACTGCTATTGGTACCACCAAAATCCATAGTAATAAGACTGTCATAATAGATCGATGGCTCAATATTAGAAAAGTCCATTACTGTATTGCCATACTTATAACCATTCACCTCTGCATTGATAGAACTGGTTCCAAATAGCCATATATTATCCTCTTTTTGTGCATTAATACAATCACATATCATGCAAACTATCAATAATATAATCAGTAATGAACTTCTAATATTCATATTTAAATTAATTAAGTACAATTACTTGTTTAAATATAGTCTTTTCTGTACTTTAATTTTCTGACCTTATTATATTTCCAGAATTCTGACACTTTGTGTAATTACAGGTAAATTTATGAAGATATTGACTAAAAGCCCCCGAAGCATAACTCCGAAGGCTCACAAACTAATTCAATTATTAATTAAAAACTCATAAACTTGCTCTTAATATATTTCCTTTATCCTGGTTTCTGATTTAAATTTAAAGCATTGATTCCATCCGAAATCTCATACCCTAATCTCAACCCTTCTGCACAATCCATTCGAATATGCACACCTAAGGGTATTCTAGAAAAAGCATTCTCTCTTGCCATCTCTTTGAATGAATTGAAATTTCTAGGTTCACCTAAAAATTCATCTCTTCCTGCGTGAGTTCTGTCGGTGAAGTTGGTATTGTCACCAAAAGTATTGATGAATACACCTCCTGCTGCTGATGCAAAACATGAGTGACCTGACGGGTATCCTGGAAAGGATGGATTTGGCCAATAGACCAATCTATATAAATTTGTCTGGTAATCTGGATCAATAAAGTCATGGATATAATTGCTCGGTCTCATCACCATATGCTCATATTTGTACTTCCATGTCGAAACAGCTGCATCATTCAAAGCAAAACCAAGTTTGACAAATAAAGTTAGCGTTCTTTCAAGATTCAGATTGTACTTGTCGATGAGTTGGTTTGCAATAGATACTTGTCTTGCTGGTGGACTCATCATCAACCCTTCTACATCATCACTCCAGAATTCTGCAATCCAAAGTTGTTCATTCTGTTCCTCTTTCGCTTGATTGTTGACATTATATACTTCCATCATTTCTGCAAAATAAGGGGTGTTAGCGTCTGAACTGTATTCTATAGGTGGAAGTGTAGTCGTCTGATCTGTAGATACTACAAATGTTCTTACTGATTCCCAATATGGAAACAATGCTCTTTCTGGATCTGCAGAATATGTCCAATATCCACTGCCTGTAGGCGGCTCATATGACAATGGTTGAGGTTCTAATATTTGTGCTTCCGCTTCTTCATCAGTCTGACTGTATTCTATTACTTGATCTGCTACATAAGCCCCCCATTCTTTAGATTCTTCTATCAATCTATTCTGTTGATTTCTTGATAGTTTTTCCTCTTGTGCCTCTTCGAGTTCTTCAATTTTCGATTTCAAATTAGAAGGCACATTAATTAAGAAATGATCGATTACATCTGCATAGCAGGCATTCAACGCAATCTCCCAATTCACATTTCTTGGAACTTCTTCTCTATCTATTCTTAGACCGTTCAACCGTGAAGCATTTGATACATGATCTTTCATTCCAGGTACCGCAGTTTCATATGTGGCAAGGTGGATGTAAGCGAGAGCTCTTGCAGAAGCATTGGGTCTCATCCCACCTGCGTATCTTTCCAACTCCAACATCAAGTCTGTCCAGTCGTTGACAATCTGATTATTGATTGAGGAGACACGATCATTTTGTTGACCTCCACTACCTGGTCCATTCTGGCCTCCACCTCCTCTAAATTCGTCTGTCGATTCTTCGATGGCCGATGATTCATCTGAACATGACTGGAACACTAGCCCCAATATCATTAGCATAAATAGTGCTTTTACATAATTCATTTTCATCTCATTTTAATTTATAGTTTAGATAATAGATGCCCATTCTAATGGCGGACACCTTTAGTTATGATTTCGATTTGAAAGTATATCTACAGCTTATCGATCGACCTTCAGAATCTTAAAAAGTTGGGATTGATATTGTATTTAAAAAAGTGTGAGTGTGTTGAAATCAGAAATTGCTTTTCTTGTAAGCTGACCTATTGCTTGAATGTCAAGAAAAGT
>CAZEOC010000574.1:0-2195 GCA_964513525.1 uncultured Saprospiraceae bacterium
TAATTGATAATTGATAAAAAAGTTAAAACTCAAAAAGCCAACTTCAAAATTTGAAGTTGGCTTTTCTCGTAATTCATAATTAAAAAATTCGTAATTACTTTGTTACTTTAGCTGTAATTGTTACTAAAGAAACTGGAGGATCAGTATTCGCAATAATTGTAACTTCTTGCTGATCTTCTAATCCGATTTCTTTATCTTCTTTTGCAGTATAAATGACTTTGATTTCTCCTTTTTCTCCTGGCTTAATTGCCTCTTTTGGAAATTCAGGAACTGTACATCCACATGATCCACTTGCAAATTCTATTAATAAATCTTCTTTACCAATATTCGTTAAAACGAAAGTATGCTCTACAGTTTCTCCTGTTTTTACATCACCGAAATCAAAAGCTTCTTTATCAAATACCAACTCTGTTGTTTTCAAAGAATTCACATCAATAAATCCTGTTGCATCTTTCAATCCTTCACAAGGGATAGTATCATAAGTTGTGATAATTTCCTCGTTGATATTTTCAATTGTAATCTCTTTAGGACCAGAAATAATCTTAAACTCTGTACGACGATTTAATTGATGCTCATCTTCTGAACATTTTACACCATCTGCACATTGATTTCTCAATTCTTTCTCTCCTTTTCCAACTGCTACGATTCTATCATCTTCTACTCCTCGTTTAACTAACCATGCTTTTGATGAAGTTGCACGACGTTGAGATAAAGCTTGATTCGCTGCATCACTACCTCGTGAATCCGTATGTGATGATAATTCAATCACTATAGTTGGATTCTGATTCATGATATTCAAAACCTTAATTAATGAAGGCTCTGCATCAGGACGAATATTGTCTCTACCCAAATCGAAGAATAAATTATCTAAAACAATAGGTGTTCCTGTTGTAATTACATCCTTCTTAACATCTGTTTTCTTTTCGATTGTTGGAGGAACTTCATTCAATACAAATTCTGTAACGAAAGTTTTAGACTCCTTCAAATCTTTTGTAGAAAGTGTAACCGTTTCAGAATCGTAACAACCTCTTGTTGCTGTAATCTGATATTCCTTTTCTATTCCTAAAGGAAAAGCAAATTTATTACCACGAGGGTTTGTTTTCTCTTGTGCTGCACTTCCAGCTACTTCCTTAACGGAAATTGTAACTCCTTTTACAGGACGATTTTGTTTATCAAATACACGAACATCTAAATCTGCCAAAACAGGTTTTTCGATAGTTACTTGATATATATCATCACCAGATTTACCCCAGTTATCTTTTTTATCAAATGTAGATTCTCCACCTATTTTCTTAGTTCCTTTTCTGTTAGAAACTAAAAATCCGTGATAACCTTCTTTATCTAAAGTGAAATACAACTCATCTGCCGCAGTATTAAAGCTTTTACCCATATTCTCAACACCTGACCAGTTTACACCAGTTTGTTCTGCTGAAAATAAATCATATCCACCTAATCCTGGTTGACCATTAGAAGAGAAATATAACACATCATCTTTATAGAAAGGTGTTTCATCATCTCCAATTGTATTCACCTCTTTTCCTAAAGAAATAGCAGGCTCTACACTTGTAGGCGATTTCATTACAGATACATATAAGTCAGTTCCACCTTCACCACCTGGCATATTAGAAGCAAAGAAAATAGCATTTTTACCATTTACTTTTCCAAAAGAAGGTTGTTTACTTGTATATTTACTGTCATTGATACCATCTAATTTTTGAGCTTCACCCCAAGTTCCACCTTCTTTTTTAGATACATAGATTTTACAATCTGATAATTCGTTTCCTTTATAAATACAACGAGTGAAATATAAATAATTTCCATCATCAGACATTGTTACATTTCCAGTATGTGCACCTTTCAAATTTATTGTTGTTCCACCTACAACTTCACCAGCACTCCATTTTTTTCCTGTTAATGAAGATTTGTATAATTTTGAAAAGTCATCAGCGCTTCCAGTTTCATAAAGCACTTTTTCTGCTTTCAATCCTGTATAATACATTTCTGTTGGAGAAATATACAATGGAGACCATTCTGTATAAGCTGAACTGAAGTTACGAGTAGATTTGTTTTCAACTGTAATTTCAGGATTTGCATCAGGTAAAGACTTACCTAAATCAGCACCAGCCTTTTGAATTGAAGCCATTTTTTTCATAGTCTCGTCACCTGAAGCAGCTAAAAAAGCATCCAGAGTAGCG
>CAZEOC010000575.1:0-465 GCA_964513525.1 uncultured Saprospiraceae bacterium
CATTATTACGAAATAAATGCAGGAATTGGTGTACATAAATCACCAAAATTATACGGTGCTTTTCCAACTGACCCATATTCACATACACCAGCAGGAAGAGGTGCTCAGCAACCTGGAATGACTGGACAAGTGAAAGAAGATGTTTTAGCTCGTTTTGGTGAATTAGGTGTTTTTGTACAAAATGGAGAATTGAACTTCAAACCTTCTTTATTGAAAAAAGAAGAGTTTCTAACAACAACTCAATTATACAATTATATAAATATCGAAGGGGAAGCAAAACAAATTGAAATGAACAAAAATTCATTATGTTTTACTTATTGTCAAATACCAATTGTATACAAAATTGCTACAACTAATAGTTTAAAACTTATCCATACAAATGGTCAAGTTAGTAATTTTGACACTACAAATTTGGATAAATCAATGAGTGCAGAAGTATTTGGAAGAACTGGAAATATCGCTGAA
>CAZEOC010000575.1:475-2195 GCA_964513525.1 uncultured Saprospiraceae bacterium
GAAATTCATGTTGGAATTTTAGAAGGAGATTTAAGATAAAGGAAATATTTTATCATTTTCTATAATATTTCAGAAGACCATAATAAGAAAAAATTACTTTTAATAATTCTAACTTAATAGGTTTAAAATCTATTCAAACACTAGACAATAAAGAACTTCGACATATTAGATGATTTTTTTATAAAAATTTTCCTACTAAGTCGAAACTTAATAAAATCTAAGACTTGAATATTATTATAAACCTTAATGGCAATATTAAAAAAAGACGCTTTATTCATAAGTTGAGTAAGGCGTCTTTTCAGTTTCAATATTATGCATTTTCAATATTTTCCATTTAAAATATTAATCAACATCACCTTTGGAACAAATTCAAAAAAACTCGTATAAGATAGATACATTCTTTATTTAAAAGCTAATTGTTAACTTTTGGGATAAAATTTGCAATTATATTTAGACATAAAAAATGAGTGAGCAACAAGAGCAAAAATGAAAGCAAAACTAATATTATTCTTTTCTATTTTATACAGTATAAATCTATTTTCACAAAATGCAGATTGTGTAAATAGCATTCCAGTATGTCAAACCAATTATTCAATTACAACTCCACAAGGTGTTGGAAATCAATTGAATGAATTACACTCAAATTCCTGTCTTAGTGGTGAAAATAATTCTACTTGGTTTTTAATTACGCCACAAACTAATGGAACTTTGAGTTTTGTCATTTCACCAAATGATGTTAATGAAGATTTCAATTGGTCCTTATATAATATTACAAATGCAACCTGTTCTGATATTGGAATCAATCCAAATTTAGAAATTGCTTGTAATAATTCAAATGATTTAAATGGTAGTTTTAACGATGCTTTTGGACAAACAGGAGCATTTACGAATCAACCTTGGTATGGCGGAATTTTTGCTTTTTATCCTTCATTTGAAGGCGATATTAATGTAAACGCTGGCGAAACTTACGTTTTATATATTAATAATACATCTGCGAACGGTCAAGGTCAAGGTTTCAATATTGATTTCACTAACTCGACTGCTACCCTATTTAATAGTTTATCGCCAACTATAGATTCTGTTGTTGCTTCAAATTGTGGTACAACGACTTTGAATCTTTATTTTAATAAACCAATCTCATGTAATACTGTAAGTGTTTCAGATTTTAATCTACAATTTGGCAGTTCAAATCTACAACCGATAAGTGTTTCAAGTGTAAATTGTTCTGCTTCCTCAAATAGTGCAGATGCAGTATATACAATTACATTTGCAAATCCATTATTACCAAATAATTATACTTTTCAATTAGTAAATACGGTTTCAGATGCTTGTGGAAACTCATTAAGTAATCAAAATATAACTTTAAATGTACCTAATCTACAAGTTGATGCAGGAAACGATATTTCGATTTGTGATGGTCAATCAATTAACCAAATTATTGGTTTAACAGGATTTTATCCAAATCAAACTTTCCAATGGTCAGCTGAACCGACAACCTATATATCGGCACTTTCAAGTACAACAAATTCTGCGGTCAATTTAGTTATTCCGAATATGCCTTTAGACACTATTCGTTATATTTTGACAACTAACTCTGGAAACGGATGTACTTCAAGCGATACCATGTTTGTTTACGGTTTTGATTGCTGTTCTAACTTTAATGCTTCAATAACTAATTATACAAATATTGGTTGTTTTGGTACATCAACGGGTCAAGCAA
>CAZEOC010000576.1:0-2184 GCA_964513525.1 uncultured Saprospiraceae bacterium
AGCTCCAAAGGAGCGAAATATTATAGCCTATGGCACGCGCCATAGGTAAAGAAATGAAAATAAAAACAGCTCTGTAGGAGCGAAATAAATTCTAAAACTTTAAAGTGACAAAGTAGTATTAAAGACAAAAGTATATCGATTTGCAAAATTTTTATTTCACTTCAAAAAACTTATTCACCGAATTACTATCAGCCATAATCTTCAAAATATATTGTCCTGATTTCAATTGATTAGGATTTAGTTTAATAGTTGATTTATTTTTAAGCTTTAATTTTTCAAAATAAACTTGCTCTTTCTTTTCATTATAAATCTTAATTCTAATCTCCTGATAAGGCATTTCTTCTGAAACCTTAATTTCGATTGCCTCGTTTGTCATTGGTTCTTCTGGCAGAATACTAACGTTCTGTTTTAATAATTCCCAAGAGTCGGTTTCTATCTTCTTTACGCGAACCTCATAATTATTATTAGATGTACCACAAGTATTTTCGAGTGATTGTGTAATCAAAAACTTATCGGTATAGTCATAAACATGAATAACACTTCCTCCAATCTGACCACTCGTAGGGCTACTATCATCACCAAAATCAATCGTATAAAATGTACCATACGTTGACTCATCAATCACTTCAATCATATTATCCGAGATTTGCTTAACAGAAAATTCAGAGATTGGCGGTTCTTTCAATTCAACAATTAAAGGCTTTGATACTGCTCCTGTGACTCCTGCTTCATTGGTTGCCATAATACGAACAAAGCCTTTTTCTGCATCATAATCCCAAAATACGGTAATTCTATTTTCGTTTTGGCTAATAATATTTCCGCCTTCGACCTGCCAACAAAAACTTCCATTAGGAAATCCTTCCACGAAATAAGTTACAGGTCTACCAGCACAAGCAACCGCTTCTCCCATTGGCATTGGCGACTCAAAGATGATATTTTTGTATAAAAATGGTTGGATATTTTTCCATGCAGCATTCCAAATCTGAGTTGAATAAACCGCTGTTGTCATCGTGCTAGGATTAGTAATCGAGACATTTTTATGGTCTGAATTATAATTTAGCTGACTCATCTCTTGATGAATAGCAGTTGAGTTTTTTAGATTTAAAAAATTGACAGGTGCTGCTCGAGATGAATTCATTACAGATTCATCTTCTATATTAATAAGAGGTATTGTGTTTTTTGATTTTAATAAATTTAAAGAACTAATTTTTCCACGAATATTAATAACACCTGCGACATTCACTGGCTGACGAAATGGATTTCCTGAACAATCTAAACATCCTAAATCTTTTGATTCGTTTGATATTCCGTAAGTTGATTTCGGTCTTTGATTATCTTCGGTTAAAAATGCGGTGTGCATAGCAGCAATTGCTCCTGCTTCATCACCACCAATAAAAATAAGGCTTGTATCTATTTTGAAAGTACTTTTAAATTCTTTGAAATAGCGAATAACAGCTCTAGCATCTTGCACACTTCTGTAAACTGCTCGTTCTGCACTTCCTACACTCCGAGCATCGTAACCCAAACGATAATCAACCGCCGCACAAGTAAAACCATAACGTGCTAAACTATCGCACTGCGTTTTAGCTTGTTTATCTTTTCGGCTTCCTTGCTGAAAATCTCCACCACAAAGCATAATAACTAGCGGTCGCTGCGCAATAGTATCGTCTAATGGTTCATAAAAATCAAAGTGATATTTTTGTGCAAAATCATCTTTGTAAGCTCTTGCAGTTCCATAAGTAATGTCTTCGTATACATTGACGTATTTGAAAAGAGGAACTTGATAACGTTCTGTATTACAAGATTGTCCTTTAAGGTTGAAAAGTGTAAATACTATAATTATAATTGAAAATATATATTTCATTTTTTTTACTTCGTTGTAATTAGGCGTCTTGAAAGCGTCCGACGCCTAGATTTTAATATTGGAAGAATCTTATTTTAATAAAAAATCAATATTCCGTTTCAAGCCTTTGAATTTAGTTCGTTTGACAGCTGATTTTCTAAACAGTTCTCTAAAAACTTCTTCTGTCACTTCTTCCCAATCGTTTTTAGTCATACCAAGCAAATCAGGATGTGGTTCAAAATTAGGTTCTTCGTGTTGTTTTGCAAAACGATTCCAAGGACAAACTTGTTGACAAATATCACAACCAAACATCCAATTTTTAAACTTTCCTTTCACTTCGT
>CAZEOC010000577.1:0-2168 GCA_964513525.1 uncultured Saprospiraceae bacterium
GCCGCCTGTCCTTGCTGGCGCTGTGCGCCGGCACGGTCGTGACGCATTTGAATATTTTCTCTCGCCTGCTGCTCGCGACGGCGTGCTTCCACGGCTTCTGCTTCTTCCGGACTTTGAATTTGTACGCGGCACAAAATACTGGTGACATCCCGCTTGAACCGATCGAGCATGTCGCTAAACATGGTAAACGCTTCTCGCTTGTATTCTTGCTTGGGGTTTTTCTGCGCGTAGCCTCGCAGATGAATGCCCTGACGCAAATGGTCCATCGCGGCGAGATGCTCTTTCCAATGGTTGTCCAGCTGCTGCAACATAATCGCTTTTTCAAAATTGCGCATGGCTTCTGCGCCAATGCTCTCAACTTTTTCGTCGTAGTCGGTATCCAGTATGCCGACGACTTTTTCAACAACGTCGGCCGACTTAACCTGGGAATCTTCACTTAGCCACTGCTCAATTTTAAACCGGGTGCCAAACTCCTGAAGTAACACTTGGTCAAGTGTGTCAGGAGCCCACTGCATATCACCTGCGCCTGCGGGCAAATACTCTTCGACAACGCTTGCAAGCACCTCGGCACGAATGCCGGTCACGGCATCAGACAGATCGTCTTCACTCATTATGCCGTTGCGCTGTTCGTATATGACAACACGCTGTTCGTTAGCAACGTCGTCGTACTCGAGCAAGTTCTTACGGGCATCAAAGTTGTGAGCCTCAACCTTTCTTTGCGCTTTTTCAATTTGTCGTGAGAGCATTTTCGATTCGATGCCCTCTCCTTCTTGCATGCCGCCGCGAGCCAACAGCGCTTTGTTGCGCTCAGGATCGCCGAAAATGCGCATAAGGTTATCTTCCATAGACAGGAAGAAACGCGAAGAACCAGGGTCGCCCTGACGTCCGGAACGACCACGAAGCTGGTTATCGATTCGACGCGACTCGTGACGTTCGGTACCGATGATATGCAATCCACCGGCCTCAAGCACAAACTCGTGTCGCTCTTGCCACTCTTCCTGGGCTTTTTGCATCTCGCTTTCAGACAGCTCTTCTTCTTCGAACGTTTTACGTCCGCCAAGCACAATGTCAGTACCTCGACCTGCCATGTTGGTAGCAATTGTGACCGAGCCTGCACGTCCTGCGTTTGCCACAATTTCGGCTTCACGCGAGTGTTGTTTGGCGTTTAGTACTTCGTGCTTAATTTTCGCTTGCTTGAGCAATTTGGCAAGAAGCTCTGAAGTCTCGATAGAGGTTGTGCCAACCAGTACGGGCTGCTGTCGCTCCATGCAGTCTTGTATATCGTCTTTAATCGCCTCGAACTTGTCTTTTTGAGTCAGGTAAACAAGGTCTGGCAAGTCTTTACGCGCCATTGGCTTGTGCGTCGGCAAAACAACGACTTCCAGTCCGTAAATTTGTTGAAACTCGTACGCTTCAGTATCGGCTGTACCTGTCATGCCGGCCAGCTTGTCGTACAAACGGAAGTAGTTTTGAAACGTAATCGACGCATACGTTTGGCTTTCTTGTTTAATCGGCACCAGCTCTTTGGCTTCGATAGCCTGATGCAGACCGTCGGACCAGCGGCGGCCTGGCATGGTGCGCCCCGTAAATTCATCAACGATGACAATTTCGCCATCGTTAACAATGTAGTCAACGTCTTTTTTGTAAATTGCGTGAGCGCGCAAGCCGGCGGTCAGGTAGTGCATCAAACTAATGTTCGCTGCGCTATAGAGACTCTCTCCTTCGGCCAGCAGTCCGGCTTTAGTCAGTAAGTTCTCCGCGCTCTCCTGACCCTCTTCGGTCAGTAAAGCGGTTTTACCCTTTTCGTCGAGACTGTAATCGCCGGGTCCGTCCTCTTCTTCTTGAAGAGAAAGCTTTGGAATGATCTGGTTAATTTTGCCGTACATTTCCGGGCTGTCTTCGGAAGGTCCCGAAATAATCAGGGGAGTACGCGCCTCGTCGATGAGAATCGAGTCAACCTCATCTACGACGGCCAGATTTAGTTCACGCTGTACTTTGTCAGCAAGGCTGTGAGCCAGGTTATCGCGCAAGTAGTCGAAGCCAAACTCATTGTTCGTACCATAGGTTATGTCAGCCCGATAAGCCTCACGCTTCTCGGCGGCAGGCTGGCTCGAGTAGATAACGCCGACGGTCATTCCAAGAAACTCGAAAATCGGTTTCATCCACTG
>CAZEOC010000578.1:0-2159 GCA_964513525.1 uncultured Saprospiraceae bacterium
AATATCCTGAAAAGAGCAAGTTTAAATGTCGAAGTTATTCTTTACGCTTCACTAAATTATAATGATAGGATAGAATGTACAAATCCGTATCATTATCTAAAATTATCACCTCTAAAAAATAAATGCATAAATGTTATCAAAAAATAAAATGAATAATCAATTCCGTCTACTCTCAATAATTTTTCTTTTAATAATGGTTAACCAATTTGCCTTTGCAGAGGTAGATAAATTTCGATGTATTTGGCGAGATAATCCGTCAACAACAATGACAATTGCTTGGAATCAAATTTCGGGTAAAAATCCTGTTTTGTATTATGATACTTATGATAATGGAACTGCAATTAATAATTATGTTTATAATCAGCAACCTGATAAGAAAGTCATTTCAAAAGGTTTAAATAATCATTTTGTTCGGTTGAAAAATCTACAACCAAACACAAAATATTATTTCATTATAAAAGATAGCGAAAGCAAATCTAAGCGATATTGGTTTCAAACAGCTCCTGATAATTCCTACGAACGACTGTCTATATTAGCAGGTGGAGATTCTCGAAATAACCGAAAAGGTAGACAAAATGCGAATATTTTAGTTGCAAAACTACGCCCACATTGTGTCGTTTTTGGCGGAGATATGACGGGTTTGGATATTACAAGAGAATGGAAAAAATGGTTTGATGATTGGCAAATGACAATTGCAAAAGATGGTCGAATGACGCCAATTATTGCGGCAAGAGGGAATCATGAGCGTTCTAATCAAACCTTGGTAGATTTATTCGATGTACCCAATAAAGAGGTGCATTATGCCTTGAATTTAGGTGGAGATTTAGTGCGAATTTATACCTTAAATACAATGATTGCCACTGGCGGAAATCAGCGAAAATGGCTCGAAAATGATTTGAAAAATAATACAGATGCGATTTGGAAAATGGCACAATATCATCATCCTATGCGCCCACATACCGCAAAGAAAGCAGAAGGGCAACGACATTATAAAAGTTGGGCAAAATTATTCTATGCTTATCAAGTGAAATTAGTGGTAGAATGTGATGCGCATCTTTGCAAAACGACTTATCCGATTCGACCGACTTATGAAAAAGGACATGATGAAGGATTCAAAAGAGATGATATCCGAGGAACAACTTATATAGGTGAAGGTTGCTGGGGAGCGCCGATTCGTCCTGCTGATGATGCTAAAAAGTGGACAAGAGCCATTGGTAGTTTTAATCAAATCAAATGGGTTTTTATTAATAAAGAAGAAATTAAAATCCGAACAGTTAAAACAGATAATGCCTTAAAAGTTGGTGTATTGACAGATGAAACTCGATTTGATATGCCGAAAAATATCAATATTTGGAAACCAAAAACAGGAAGTGTCATTACAATTAAAAATAAGAAATCAGAAATAATAACAAAACCAGGAGAATTAGAAACACCTACAAAAGCACCGATTAAAAGTCCAAAACCAAAATCTAAACCAATAAAAAAGACAAACAATAAACCTAAAATAAAGACTATCAAACAGGATACTAAAGTATTAATTTTACACGATGTTGAAGTCGAGATTAAAGATAAAGAAGCTATTGTTAATTGGAAAACAACGAGTGAACCCGACATTGTTATTTGTGATTTAGAACGTTCTATTAATGGAATTGATTTTCAAACTATCACACGTTTACAACTTTTAGGAAATACAGAAAAGGAACAAAAATATGAATTGATAGATGCAAATTTCAAAAAGCAAAATACTCCTTTCATCTATTATAGAATCAAAAGTACTTTAGAAGATGGAACAGAAATATTGACTGCAAAAGAAAGAGTTGAGTCAAATTCTTTTGATACTTTTGAAAAGTTAGTGATTGAAAATCAATCGTTTAGTGTGGATTATGACTTAAAAAAAGCTGGTGAAGTTTCTTTTATTATTTATAATGAAAAAGGCGAAATAGTATTTTATAGAACCTATCTTGACCAAAAAGAAGGCGAACAAAACAAGTCAATCTACTTATCAGAAATTCCAAGAGGAAAACATTTATTAGCTGTTCAATTGAGCGACGGAGAAGTGATATATAGATTTATGAATGAATAATATCATTTACCTTAATGATGAAAAAATCCTACTTGAATTTATTTTCGAGTAGGATTTTTTTGTTTTAATAAAATAA
>CAZEOC010000579.1:0-2153 GCA_964513525.1 uncultured Saprospiraceae bacterium
ACCAGTAACCAGTAACCAGTAACCAGTAACCAGTAACCAGTAACCAGTAACCAGCTAAGGAATCAATATTCGTAAATAACGTTTCTCATTAATTTTATAAGTTTTTGGACGAGATAATAATTGAGCAATTAAACCCAAAGCTCCAGCCGTTCCAGCAATCATTCCTGCTCTTATCCAACTTGGATCGTTGCCCATCAAATCATCGACTCCAGTCCAAACCAGCCATGAAGCACCAAAAACATAAAGTGATCCAGCAGCATATTTTCCAAAACCTTCTTTATTGACTTTTACAGCAGCGATTTGATCTAATTTAATGACACCATCTCCAAAAAGAATTGAATCACCTTTTAAATCCGTAATTCTTAAATCATAGAAGTTATCAAAATCTTTAGTTTTAAAGGAGATTTCGTCACCAACTTGGAAAGTAATAATCTTGTTTTTGCCAGGTTTATATAAATTTAATTTACGTTCATCTAAGCCTTGTGCAAGAGAGTGACTTTGGAAAAGCAATAAAAAGCTAAACGAAATAAATATGATTTTTTGCATTTATTAAATTTTGAATGATTTAATGATAAAAACAAATCGTTATTGCAAATAACGCTTAAACTATTAAAAATGCTGAATTAAGGAGGAAATATATTTAGTAATAATCATGGAATCGTAATACGTCGTCAATTTGCTAAACATCTTAACATGATTATTATTAATAAACCATTAAGTTTGCTATCATATATTTATCAAAAGCAACTATTATAAAATTATGAATAAAATATTTACACTAATTGTATTCGCATGTTTCCTATCAAGTAATGTAACAGGACAATCCACTAACTTTTGGTCAGCAGTACCTGAAGCTGGTTTTAATAAACAAGGCGAAAGACAAATCAAGCCATTAAGTTTTCAAACGTACAAACTTAATGTAGAATCAATAAAGCAATATCTTTCTACAGCACCGATGGAAAATAATACAAAATCTGCCAATTTGGTAATAGATTTTCCGATGCCAGATGGAACTTTCCAAAAATTTGCTATTACGGAATCTCCAATTATGGAAGCTGGTTTAGCAGTACAATTTCCAGAAATTAAAACTTACGTAGGACAAGGAATTGACGATAAAACGGCTACGGTTCGTTTTGATTTCACTTATAAAGGGTTTCATGCAATGATAATTGCAAATAATAATACAACATACATTGATCCTTACGATACGCAAACTCAGACTGAATATATTACTTATTTCAAAAAAGACTTTGTGACTTCAAAAGCATTTCATTGTGACTTTGATCCTGAAATTCATGGTGTGAGATATGAAGTAAATCCTATTTTATCAAGACCAGAAAATGTTGGTGAACAATTGAGAACCTACAGATTAGCTTTAGCTTGTACAGGAGAATATGCTTCTTTTCATGGTGGAACTGTTAATGCGGTTGCTTCCGCAATGACAACTACAATGAACCGTGTAAATGGAGTATATGAACGTGAAATGGCGATTCGAATGATATTAGTAGCTAATAATAATTCATTAATATTCTTGAATGCAGGTTCTGATCCTTTTGATAATAATAATACAGGAACATTGATACAACAAGGACAAACAGAAATAACGAATATTATTGGTAATAACAATTATGATATTGGTCATGTCTTTAGTACAGGAGCTGGTGGATTAGCTGGTTTAGGTGTTGTGTGTAGAAATAACCAGAAGGGTAGAGGAGTTACAGGAATTGCTGCACCTGTTGGCGATCCATTTGATATTGATTATGTAGCACATGAGATTGGTCATCAATTTGGTGGGAATCATACATTTAATGGAAGTTCAGGAAGTTGTACTTTCAATATTGCAACTTCTGCTGCTTATGAACCTGGTTCAGGAACGACAATTATGGCGTATGCAGGAATTTGTGCTGGTCAGAATATTCAGAATAATAGTAATGATTATTTTCATACACATAGTTTTGATGAAATGATTACTTATTCACAATTTAATAATGGTAATAATTGTCCACAAATAGCGAATACAGGAAATAATGCACCAATCGTAGATGCAGGAACAGGTGGATTTACAATTCCAAAATCTACACCTTTTGAGTTGGTAGGTTCTGCAACTGACCCTGATGGCGATGTATTGACTTATTGTTGGGAACAACATGATT
>CAZEOC010000580.1:0-2147 GCA_964513525.1 uncultured Saprospiraceae bacterium
CCTAACAAATTCTATACAAAGTCAGTAAACAAGTTACAATTTGGACTATTGTAAAAGCTGTCGACTGGAAGCCACTAATGTCATCATTCTTAGCCTTATTACCTAGCGATCCTTGGTTCTATATAGTTACCACGCTGAGTGTGCTTGTTTATGGGATATCAAAAGGTGGTTTTGGTGGTGTATTCGGTATGATTTCAGTGCCGCTGATGAGTTTGGTTATGTCGCCACTTACAGCAACCGCAATCTTACTACCAATACTCATGTTAATGGATATGGCAGTGATCAAAAAATTCTGGGGCCAGTTTGATAAGACAATCGTCAGCAAACTAATACCTGCAGCAGCATTAGGTGTGCTGTTAGGTTATCTCAGTGCAGATCTATTTGATGACAATGCGCTCAAGTTATTAGTTGCAATAACTGCTTTAGTTTTTGGTATCAAAACACTCTGGGCTAACAAGCCATCAGAAGCGGCAAAGAAAGATACTCTTCTCGCATGGATATGGGGAACAATTGCAGGCTTCACTAGTTTTCACGTGCACTCAGGTGGGCCACCAATGAATGCTTATATGCTGCCTAAGCGTTTGCCACCAAAAGTGTATGTAGGAACTGTCGGCGTATTCTTTTTCGCAACAAACTGGATCAAATTACCGTTTTACACAATCAATGGTCAACTCACTAAAGAGACGTTGCTTTTAGCTTTGTTATTCGCACCCTTGGCCCCCATTGGCGTAGCCTTAGGCGCTTACTTAATGGATAAAGTTGACCCTAAAAAATACTACAAGTGGATCGGTGTTGGCTTGGTTCTTATTGGTGTAAGACTGACCTTAGAATTTTTTGGACTATAGGCTTGGAGTGGTAAGTGATAGTAATCAGTCTAATTAGCTGCTGGAGGTTACACCTATGCTAAACTAACATTTAATTGGGTGAGGATAAGGAGTCATCACTCGATTAATTTTTTAAAAGGAACTTAAAATAGATAAAGGTTTAATATGGATCAAAATAGAAGGAAGGAACCTTCATTAAAAGCTAGACCAAAAATAAAACAGCTCTACTGGTGCCGTTTTCCTAAAGATAACGAATGGCCTGAGTTTGGAAAAATAAGACCTGTCATTATTTTATCTTTCAAAAATAAGCTATATGGAGCTGTAACCGTAATTCCATGCTCAACTTTACCTCAAGATGAAAACCCTTGGGCTTATAGATTAAAAACAACAATCGATACTAAAGATGCTTGGGCGGTATGTGACAAACCAACAACTGTGGCTGTTAGTCGGTTGATTCAGCATAAATACGGTATAAACCAACTCATGGATAATGAGTTTAATGAAATGCTTTCCCTTGTTCTTGATTGGTTACCAAAACCTAGATAAGTCAAAGGGAGCTAGAAGCTCCCTTGACATATAGTTCCTCGAAAGGAAGCAGTAACCGAAGCCCTGCATATGCAAATAACTTTATACATAGCAGGTGATTTTGTCAACCAAGATAGTCTCTGCTTAAAGAGAGTTTAATAAATCGCTAGCATGGAATTTAGAGCCGTAGTATGAATTACTTGAGTGGTCGTCAGTTCTTCTTCCGCAAAGAGTCCAATTGCTTTTCTAACTCAGTCACATGATCCTTGGTGCTCTTAAGCGTCTTCATCAACTCATCATGTAGGTCAGGTGATTCCAGTTTTTCTAAATGCTGATATTTCGCATCATCCAAATTGTTAATCACAACAGCGATAAATAAGTTCACCACAACGAAGGTGCCGAGTAATACAAAACTAACAAAGTAAAAACCGTAATAGGGCGATAGCTCCATAGCCTTATACATCACGTCGGTCCAATCCTCTAAAGTTACAATTCGGAATAGAGTCAAAATGGCATAACCTAAATCACGCCAATGAGTAGGATCGTGTTCATGGAAAAGCTGATAACCAGCAACGCCGTAAACAAAGAAGATAATGACCATTAAGGCAATGATATTCAGCATCGACGGAATCGAGCGCAATAAAGTCTCAATGATTAAGCGTAGTTCTGGAAAAATAGTCACTAGACGAACCACACGGAAAACCCTTAAAACACGGGCAACCATGGCGAATTGTCCCGTTATTGGCAGCAAAGACAGTACGATTAAACTAAAATCAAAAATGTTCCATGAATTTTTGA
>CAZEOC010000581.1:0-2140 GCA_964513525.1 uncultured Saprospiraceae bacterium
CGGGTAAAAGATTTGCCTGGTGTACGTTATCACGTCGTTCGCGGCGCTTTGGATACAGCCGGTGTAGAAGGCCGTAACCAAGGACGTTCAAAATACGGTACCAGAAAACCAAAAAAGTAAGTTAAGCGATGAGAAAGACCAGAGCTAAAAATAGAATTCCGGTTCCAGATCCAAAGTTTGGCGACGTTCAGGTTTCCAAGTTTGTGAACAACCTCATGGTTGATGGCAAGAAAAGTACAGCATACGCTATTTTCTACGGTGCGATGGGAATCATCGAAGAGAAAACCGGAGAAAGTGGTCTAGAAGTATTTCGTAAAGCTATCGACAACGCCATGCCTGGGGTAGAAGTAAAGAGTCGCCGTGTAGGTGGTGCTACTTTCCAGGTCCCTACCGAGGTAAAACCTAAGCGTCGCGAAGGTCTCGGTATCCGCTGGCTAATCAAATATGCGAAGTCTCGCAATGGTAAGTCTATGCGTGAAAAGTTAGCTGCTGAGTTTATCGCCGCTTCGCGGAACGAAGGACAAGCTGTTAAGAAAAGAGATGATACGCACCGTATGGCTGAAGCCAACAAAGCATTCTCTCACTTCCGTTTCTAAATTGAATTTAGTTTTTATACGCCTTCAGTAGTAATAGTCCTATAAAAATGAAAAAGATACCTTTAAAAGATACTCGTAACATCGGCATCATGGCTCATATCGATGCTGGTAAAACTACCACTACGGAGCGAGTCCTTTTCTATACCGGTATTAACCACAAAATCGGTGAGGTACATGATGGTGCCGCCACCATGGACTGGATGGAGCAGGAGCAAGAGCGTGGTATTACTATCACATCTGCTGCTACTACAACCGAATGGACCTACAAAGAAAGATCGCACCGTATCAATATCATCGACACTCCTGGACACGTTGACTTTACTGTAGAAGTAGAGCGTTCATTGCGTGTATTGGATGGTGCTGTTGCAGTGTTTTGTTCTGTTGGTGGTGTTGAGCCCCAAAGTGAAACTGTATGGCGCCAGGCTGATAAGTATGGTGTGCCACGTATCGGATTTGTCAATAAGATGGACCGTTCTGGTGCAGACTTCTTTGAAGTTGTGCGTCAAGTAAAAGATATGTTAGGTGCAAATCCTGTACCTATCCAAGTGCCTATCGGTGCAGAAGTTGACTTCAAAGGAGTTGTTGACCTTTTGGACAACAAAGCCATTGTCTGGAACGAGCATGATTTCGGTATGACTTATGAGGAAATCGAAATTCCTGCTGAGTTAGCAGATACCGTTGAAGAATGGCGTACGCACATGATCGAAGCCGTTGCTGAATACGACGAAGCTTTGATGGAGAAATATTTTGAAGATCCAGAATCTATCACGCGTGATGAAATTATCGAAGTATTGCGTAAAGCAACCTTGGATATGGCTATCACTCCGATGATGTGTGGTTCTGCCTTCAAAAACAAAGGTGTTCAAGCTGTGCTTAATGCAGTATGTTCTCTTTTGCCATCTCCAAAGGATGTTGCTGATATCGAAGGATTTAATCCAGATACTGAAGAAACTGAAACTCGTAGTGCAGATATTAAACAACCGTTTACTGCGCTGGCTTTCAAAATCATGACTGACCCTCACGTAGGTCGCTTGGCTTTCTTCCGTGTATATTCAGGTGCATTAGAAGGTGGTTCTTATGTCTATAACACAAGAACTCGTAACAAAGAGCGTATCAGCCGTATCATGCAGATGCACGCTAATAAGCGTAGTCAGATTGATGTAGTTGAAGCTGGAGATATCGCAGCTGGTGTTGGTTTCAAAGACATTCGTACGGGTGATACCTTGACTGCGGTTGGGCATCCATTAGTACTAGAGTCAATGAGCTTCCCAGATCCAGTGATCAAGCTTGCCGTTGAGCCTAAGTCTCAAGGTGATCAAGATAAATTGGGAACAGGCCTCGCTAAGTTGTCCGAAGAGGATCCAACTTTTAAGGCTCACACTGATGAAGAAACTGGTCAAACCATTATTGCTGGTATGGGCGAGCTTCACCTAGAGATCATTGTTGACCGCCTAAGAAGGGAGTTCAATGTTGAAATCACCCAAGGTAAGCCTCAAGTCTCTTATCGTGAAGCAATATTAGGCTCCACTTCTCATCGTGAAGTA
>CAZEOC010000582.1:0-2138 GCA_964513525.1 uncultured Saprospiraceae bacterium
AGCATTGAAACGTACAACTGTCTTTTCATCAAAATTGTATTTCATGCTCAAACGAGGCGTAATAAATAAACCAAATTGGTTATGATAATCTGTTCTCAAACCTGCTATTAAACCAAAACTCCGCTCTTTTTCCATCGTATGTTCATGTTCACCATGCTTCATAGTTTTGGTCACTTTCTTTGATTTAGAATAATCATATTCAAAGAAAGCACCAGGTACAGATTCAATTAAACTATAATCTTCTCCAGCAAATACTTCATCATAATTATCATAAATATAACTTGCTCCTAATTTATAATTATGATTCGTAGAACCTAAAATATTCTGATAAATTAAATTTGTGTAAAGACTGCGTTGTGTTGCATCATACTGATTATTACCAAAAAAACCATCGTTTTTATGCCAAGTCGCATTTGTAATCCAACCCAAACTTGCAAACTGATTTTCAAATCCGATATAACCAACTTTTCCAAATGCTTCTACTCTATCTGTCGTCAAATTAAACCCATATAAATCCGTTGAATTTTCTTCAAATCCAACTTGTCCGCCATTTATTTCTTGATGAATTCCTTGCACATTAAATTGACCTCTAAATTTTTCACCTCGATAAAAGGTTCTAAATAATCCATTTAACATCTGCTTCTTCGGCATATCCAGAAAATTATCTTCATTATGATCAACTTCGACTTGATTATAATTTCCATGCAATAGCGTTCCGACACTCCATTTATCGTTAATATTATGGTTCGCATGAATGTTCAATTCCGTTCTCCCCAAATGATTTACATAAGTATTAATAAATAATTTTTCACCTTCAAATGGTTTAATTAATTCAATATTAATATTACCAGCCATTCCTTCATAACCATTTACAACTGTACTTGCACCTTTCGCCACTAAGATTTTATCAACCCAAGTACCAGGAATATATTCCATTCCGAAAGGATAACCTAAACCTCGCATTGTTGGTCTATTTTCTAATTGCATTTGAGTATAAACGCCACGCAAACCCAACATTTCAATTTCCTTCGCTCCAGTTACGGCATCAGAATATGCTACATTGACACTTCCGTTGGTTTCAAAACTCTCCGATAAATTACAACAAGCTGCTTTCCGCAATTCTCCAGAAGTAATCGTTTCAATATTATAGGTTTTCAAAGTTGACGCAAAATTTGTCCGTTCTTTTGCCGTAATTGTGATTTCGCCCATTTCTACGCCCATTGCAAAAAAGATTAAAATTCCATCTTCTTCGGGCAATATTTGTATCGTATCACTTTCGTAACCGACATAACTCACCACCAAAATATCTGTACTCGGCAATCTATCAATTGCAAAGAAACCTTCTGCATTTGAGAGCGTTCCAAAAGCTGTTCCTTGCCATTGTAAAGTCGCACCAACAAGCGGTTCTTTATCTTGATTTACCACAATTCCAGTCAATTTTTGACTGAAACCTAAAGTGCTAATTATTAATAATATATATGTTGTTAGAAATATTTTTTTCATTGTTGTTTGATTAAAATTTAATAATAATAAATGATAATATAATTCAAATTTACGCACAAGCCAAAGCCTTAAAACTTTCCGTCATACCGACGTAAATCGATATGATGGAAAAGGTTAAAACCTTTAAGCCGTAAAGTAAATTCTAACAACGAAAAATTTGAAATAAAACCGCAATGTCTTTTTGAGTAGGAATAGGCGGTTTATAGGTTTGATATTTTGATTGAAATGAAGAGATTCCTAAATTGAGATTAAATAAATGAGTAGGTATAATTGCAACATAAGCAATCAGAGAACTTGTAAAATCAACTCTTTGTGTCTGTGATTCTTCATCGACTTTAACAACAACCGTTTTATTATCACAACATTTCTTAGTCTTATTACTACCACAAGTTGCCAAGTTTTTAGCAGCAGCTTTCTTCTGACAACAAGTTGTTTTAATCATTTCATGTTCGCAAACTGTACTAAAAAACAAATTCGCTTCGACAAGTTTGCCAGAACAAAAATGTTGATTAATAACCAATCCATTGGTAGAAATCAAAACTAAAAGTGCTAATATGTATGCGAGTATTTTTATAATTTTTAAATTTTATTTGTTAATGGTTAATCGTTATTTGTTAATCGGCAGTATCCTAAAA
>CAZEOC010000583.1:0-2134 GCA_964513525.1 uncultured Saprospiraceae bacterium
TTGCCCCATCGGATTGACCCGGAGGTTTTGGAGGTGGGGTGAGCTGGGGGCTTACGAATAAAAGCATTATCTTTGAATTTGCTTATATTATCTTTCATTTCTGATTCAATTTAACGATACAAAAAGACTATGAAATATTTAAACGTAATATTAATTTTGACATTTCTAATTTCCATGAATATCTATGACCTAAAGGGTCAAGAAATCGAAAATAATGAATGGCATGCTTGTAACATATATAATGAGCCAACTACTTTTAGGTTTACGAATGACACATTGATTTTGAAGATAGAAGAGAATGGAATTGAAGAGGCTTATAATGTTTCTACCTATATTATTAATCAGGATACAATAAGAATTAATGATTTAGACGATCCAATAGATAATTGTGACCCAATATTGACAGGAATATACCTTTATGAAATAATTCAAGACACTCTTACCTTTGAAGTAATAATGGATGATTGTGAACAAAGATTAGAGGTTTTATCTATACTAATATTGAAAGGAAGTGATATTATCGATTTAGATCAAGATGGATTTAATTCGAATGAAGATTGCGATGACACGGATCCATCTATAAATCCTGATGCTGTCGAAATTCCTAACAATGGCATAGATGAAGATTGCGATGGAGAAGATTTGATTATCGATTTAGATCAAGATGGATTTAATTCGGATGAAGATTGCGATGACACGGATCCATCTATAAATCCTGATGCTGTCGAAATTCCTAACAATGGCATAGATGAAGATTGCGATGGAGAAGATTTGATTATCGATTTAGATCAAGATGGATTTAATTCGGATGAAGATTGCGATGACACGGATCCATCTATAAATCCTGATGCTGTCGAGATCCCTAACAATGGAATAGATGAAGATTGTGATGGAGAAGATTTGATTATCGATTTAGATCAAGATGGATTTAATTCGGATGAAGATTGCGATGACACGGATCCATCTATAAATCCTGATGCTGTCGAGATCCCTAACAATGGAATAGATGAAGATTGTGATGGAGAAGATTTGATAGTTGAGGTACATGAGCTTGATGAGTTTGATATTTCTTTGTTTCCAAACCCTTTTAACGAATCAGTGCGAATAAATATAAACAACCAGAATCGCTATTCATACTCGATAAGTAATATTAGTGGTGAGAAAATTACAGATGGGATAACTGGTATTAATGGAGTAAGTATTAATACTTGCCAATTTACTTCAGGGTTCTATATTTTACGCCTGAAGAATCTATCCACTAGTAACACCATTGTTTATAAATTAGTCAAATGGCAAGATTAAGTTATTGTAATACTTTGAACTGGTAAACCAATTGGACAATGTTGTTTACTTCGATAAAAGAATAAAAACGACTACCAATCCAAGTCTTTTAACTTCTGAAAATCAATACTTATTATGCTAAGGCATAACCAGCCCGAAAGGCTTCGGTCGGTCGGGCTCCGTTTTTCCAGATTCGTCTAAAATCAAAACTAACACTCTAAAAATACTAAATTACTTATTCCATAATGTTTAAGTAACTGTACAAATTAATTCTACTATAAAATGAAAAGTCTTTCAACCTTACTTTTCGTTAAAAAGCCTCGCCGATGCTAAGGCATCGCCTACGTTTTTTGCCTCAATTAAGGCCGAAATCCAATCTCATTTTATGTTAAAAAAATTTTGTCCAATTACTTAAATAAGAAAAAATTTGATAATTCAATGATTTATTTTGAACAAATACCGACGAAGCCGTTAAGTAAATATGTAAAATTTATATGGTATTGTAAGTCAGAGTCCTTATCAAATAAAGTAATGACCATTCCTTATTTAAATCCTGAAATTGTTTTTAACATTTCAAACAATTATTCTATCCGTAAAACTGAAAATAACGAGTCCATCAAAGGTTTAGAATATTGGATTAGTGGCATTCAAACTAAACCAAATATTTCGAAAAATTTAGGGGAGCATGAAATGATTGGAATATTCTTGAAACCTAATGGATTAAAGTATTTTGTTAAGTTTAGTTCAGCGGATTTCCATAATAATCATGTTGACCTTAGCTTAATTTTTAATAACCAATTAACAATACTGTGGTAAAAAATTAAGCGGCAATAGTGCCGAATTGAATTAGTTT
>CAZEOC010000584.1:0-2132 GCA_964513525.1 uncultured Saprospiraceae bacterium
TAAAAATCAAACTATTCTACGGGCTTGGTCGAGCCTCCATCGGCATAAAAGAAGGTTTATTTCAATTATTCCTCTTTTTTTATTTTAGTCAAGTATTAGGATTAGACCCGGAGTTAGCAGGCTTATCTTCTTTGATAGCGCTGGTTTTTGATGCTATTTCTGACCCCTTAGTGGGTATCCTTTCCGATAAATGGCAATCCAAAAAATGGGGGCGACGACATCCTTTTATGTTCGGGGCGGCATTGCCTTTGGGCTTTTTTATGTGGTTATTATTTGCCCCTCCCGAAGGACTCAACCAAACCCAACTTTTTTTATGGTTAACCACGATGGCTATTTTAGTTAGAACCGCCATTACGGTCTTTTATGTACCCTATATTTCTTTAGGCGCAGAGCTAAGCACCGACTATAAAGAAAGAACGACCATTGCGGCCATTCGGCTCCTATTTTCAGCGGTGTTTTCGGTCATTGTGATGATTGTGGGGTATGTCTTTTATTTTGTGCCAACTGAGGAATATACCAATGGTTTATTAAATAAAGGGGCTTATCCAACCTTTGCCTTTTTATGTGGGGGAATGATGGCTATTTTGATACTCATTAGTGCTTGGGGAACTCGAACGGTCATTCCACAACTCCCTCAACCTTCCGCTACGCAACATCAACTATCGACTCCTCAATTATTGAGTAGCCTTGGGACTGCTTTTAAAATGCTTTCTTTCCGTAGTTTGGTTTCCTTTTTTATGTTGCTGCATATTGGTTTAGGCGTGATTATCATTTTTACCCCTTATTGCTGCACTTATTACTTTGGGTTCGCTACACAAGAAATGGCAGTCTTGCCCATAAGTGCTGCCGTAGGCGGATTTTTATCTGTACTCATTGCCCCCAACTTAGGGGATAAATTTGGTAAAAAAACGACCACGCTATGGAGTGGATTGATTGTAGGGGTAGCTTTTACTTTACCTTTTCATCTACGAATGCTCGATTTTTTTCCTGCCAATGGAACGACCCTATTATTGCCAGTTTATGTCTTTACCCTGATTATCGCTTATACGGCACTCATGACCGCCGTAAGTTTGGTCAATTCCATGATGGCGGATGTCGTAGATGAATTTGAACTACAAACGGGGAATCGACAGGAAGGCTTATTTTTTTCTATGATGTCGCTTTCTCTTAAAATGACCACCGGCGTCGGCACTTTTATCGCAGGCTTATTACTGGCTTGGATTGACTTTCCCAAGCAAGCGAAGGTGACGGATGTGGCGCAATCGACTATTGATAGTTTGGGCTGGGTGGGTGGACCTATTGTGTTGGGCTTTTTTGTTTTGTCCGTGTTTTTTATTTTGCCTTATCCGATTGGGAAGGAGCGGTATTTGGAGATTCGGGCGGGGTTGGCGAAAAATTAACCAACCTTGTAGGACTATCGAATTTATCACCAAAAATTTCTAGCCTACCAGTCGTTGAAAGATTTGTACTATTGGTTGAAAATAGGCTAAACCTTTCTTTCTTTACCACTCAAATTCCTAATTTAAAGGCATATTTCAATGAAAATCTGCCTATAATGAAATTACTAAAATATCTCCTCCTATTCCTATTAGCCCTTTTGGTAGTAGGTTTTCTAGCCTTCATCTGGTTCTTTAAACTACGAACTACCCAACACAGCTACCATGAAGCGCCAACCATAATGGCGAAAGTGGATACTGGTCAAACGGCTGATTATAACGAAAACAGAAATGCCTATTTTGGTGATTTGCATATCCATACCAGTTGGTCTTTTGATGCTTTTATAAATAATGTGAGAACGACTCCTGACGATGCCTATAACTTTGGGAAAGGAGAACCGATTGACCATGTTTCTGGCAAGAAAATACAAATCAAACGACCGCTTGATTTTATGGCAGTCACCGACCATTCCGAGTATATGGGCATGTTTAGACAAATGCTCGATAAAGACAATCCACTTTCCAAACTAGCATTGGCGGAGGCAGTTACGAGTACGGACGAAAAAGTATCTAAAAGAACCTTTACTAAAGTAGTTTTTAGTTCGACTATGAGTTGGCCTTACGAGGAATTGGTTGATGAGGAATTGATGCGTAGTGTTTGGCAACGAGTAGTACAAACCGCAGACCGCCATTATG
>CAZEOC010000585.1:0-2118 GCA_964513525.1 uncultured Saprospiraceae bacterium
AGTTTCTTGGTGAGTTCCCCAGAAATATAAAGCACCTTTAGTACCATTCCATACTACACCACCTTGCTTAATATCTAATAAAGCAGATAATGTAATTCCTTTGTAAGAGAATGTATTACGAATACCTAAAGTCCAATCTGGTAAAGCACTATCAAAAGGACGCTCATTTGGATCAATGATAGGGAAACCATCAGAACCAATTACTTTATTACCATCTGCATCACGATAGAAACCGAAACCGTAGATAGTAGAATAAGCTTGACCTGTAACAGCATAAGTAGATGCACCTGTAAATCCACCTAAGAATACATTGTCTACTCCGTCAGCCAATTGCTTAACTTCATTACGGTTACTTGCAAAGTTGAATGAAGCATCCCAACGGAAACCACTAGTCTTAACAGGAGTAACATTTACGATTGCTTCAATACCTGTATTTGATAAAGCTGCTGCATTATCAACGATAAATTCAAATCCACTTGACGGTGCAACTGGTACACGGATAATAACGTCACGAGACTGAATACTATAATAACTTACATCAAATCCAATACGATCATTGAAGAAACGCGCATCTACACCTATCTCAAAAGTACCCTGACGCTCTGGACGTAAATTAGGATTACCTAATACATTACCATAACTAAATCCTGAAATACCACTTCCCAAAGGATACTGAACACCACTTGGCTGTACCCAACCATCTGTAACATCTGCCGCTTGATAATAATTATCTGTTGCATAAAAGAAAGGAGAACTTAAACCAACATCTCCATAAGAAACTCTTAATTTACCAAATGATAAAGCATCATTGTTAATTAACTCAGAAAATACAAAACTACCACTAGCAGAGTAGAAGAAGTATTGATTGTTTTCAATAGGTAATTTAGAATCTTCCTCTATACGACCTGTTAATGATAAATAGAATAAACTCTTATAATTCAAATCAGCCATAGCAAATAATGCCTGAGTTCTACCTGCGAAATCTTGTGCAGTAGTTCTTAAAGAGCTACCATTAGATAAATCGTAGAAGTTAGGGATTACTAAACCATTAGCCTCAGAATATAAATTATTCTGTGTTGTTGCACGCATATTGTGACCTAAAGTAACAGACAATCCAATATCTTCTGTTAAATCTTGCTTGATTGTAGCTAATAAATCTGCATAGAAGTTCGATACAAAATACTGGTCTTGAAGTACACGTCCTGCTGATAAAGTTCTTGAACCAATAGCAAAATATTGCTCACGGAAATCAGAATAATAATCCACACCTGGGCGGTATGTAATATTTAACCAGTCAAATGGATCATAACTCAATGATGCATTAGCAATTATACGATTTACATTATCTTGTAATGGGTTTTGGTTGATTGTCCAATATGGATTATCATATCCACCACCACCACGGTAGTTTCTCTGAGAACCATCAGCAAACTGGTAAGCAGTTGCATCATTTACAGGATCTGCAACACCTGCTGTATTATCAAAAGTAGCAGAAGTTCTTGTCAAACCTAACATTACCCCTGATGTATTAGAACCTTGCTCAATTCTTGTACCTCCTGAATTAATGTATTGAACACCAACACCTAACTTAATTTTCTCAGATAACTGAGAAGTTGCATTCAAACCAAAGTTTAATTTGTTAAAAGTATTATTTGGAATGATACCTTGATCTGCTTGATATCCTACTGAGAAACGAACACTTGAAAACTTATTAGCAGCACTAATCGCTAAATTTGTACGACTAGAAATACTATTGCGGAAAAAGTTATATCTATCATAAGCCTGTGCAGGGCTACTTGTAGCATTAGCAGCAGATTGACCAACTAATGAACCATTAGGATCAAAAGCATAAGTTCCTCTATCATCTGCAAAACGCATTGTATCAATTCTTGGACCGTAAGAATATCCAGAACCTGTTTCAGGACCAGAGTAACCTCCAAAAAGTCCTTGAGCATAAGTAGTCTGTAATTCTGGAACTTGTGTAATTTGATTTACTGTAATTCCTGTAGAGAAATCAACAGTTACTTTATTTGCTCCTAGTTTACCTTTTTTAGTAGTAATGATGATTACACCATTACCTGCTTGACTGCCATATAATGCAGTCGCTGCCGCACCTTT
>CAZEOC010000586.1:0-2112 GCA_964513525.1 uncultured Saprospiraceae bacterium
CCTTAAATGATGGAGCAGTGCCAAATATGCAAAAGTCGGCAACAGGAGAGACTTTTATTGATCTTGTAAAAATTAATAATAATGAACCGGTAAATCTAGAATTTAGTGCGGAAGTTGCACAAGGAAATCCAGCTTCAACGGATGTTGTTGCTGTTTATAGAACACTTGAAGGACCTGTTTACAACTCAGTTTTATCTAGTGATGTTACTTTGCCCACGGGTTTTACTTTGAGCGCGGATGATATTGTTAGTGCTTTTACAGAAATAACTAGTACTTCGGATATAAAACTTGGAGATGTTCTATCAATTACAACTCGATTTACTATGGAAGATGGAACAGTATTAAATATAATAAACGAGGATGGTACAAGTAATACAGGAAGTAATATTCAGACCACTGTATTGTTTACTTCAGTTATTAATTATCCAGTATCCTGCCCAACGATGTTGGAAGGTAATTATACCTCTACTGTTATAGCATCAAGCCTTCCGATAGCTGGTAATTTTATAAGTCCACAACAAGTTACAATTACGCAACCATCTGCTGGTACATATGTTTTAAGTGATGGTACTGCTGGTATTTTTGGGGCTACTACTCCCATTGGACTACAATTCACTGATGTTTGCGGAACAATTACTGTTGCTACACAATCAACATCTTTTCCAGGGCAGGTTGATTTTGATCAAGGAGATGGTACTAATTTAGATCCAGTCACGGGTGTTATTACATTAGAACTGGCATATACAAGTGGGTCTTGTTGTGGATTACCCGGTATCACATATACTTTAGAACTAGTTCCGAATTAATGATTTTGTTTAAATATGTGACACTACTAAGTGTTCTTATAATCGATAAACTCCTGTAGGTTATACAGTAATATTTAATATGATGATAAATTTAGGAATACTTTGTAAATGATTTGTTTATAGGTAGTTGTAAAGTATTTTGGATTATCATTATTTTATCAAAACATCGTCTTCTTAGGCGATGTTTTGTGTCATTATGTAACAAGTTACTTGTTAATGTGATATCATGATTTATTTCAATATGCAAAAATTCCCCACTTGAGCTATTGCTTCAAGCGGGGATTCTATTTAATTTGAAATATTATAAATTATTGCTTTATAATTTTTCTGGTAGAGGTTTTTCCATCGATAGTGATTCTACAGAAGTAAATTCCAATCGCTAACGATTTTTCTCCTAATGAGTATCTATGTTCTCCTGTGCTAACTTGTCCGTTAAATATAGTTTGAGAGGCACCGTAAACATTGATAAGTTCTATTCTCAAGGTACTTGCTTTTTTTATTGTATATAGCTGTAATACAGATTTTTCTGTTATTGGGTTTGGAAATACTGTGATTTTTTCTTCAGAAATATCACCCTCAGAAATGGTATTGCCTAATCTTAGTGCATCGGGATTTTGATCATACCAAATATTATTATAGTACCATCCATTTTTACATCTATTAAGATCTGAGGTTTGTGAAGTTCCATTATTGCTAAAAATGAGATTGGCGCAAGATGTATTTGATAATGTATATCGATACCAACCATCAGTATCAACATTCATAGATTCTCCAGGCCAGGAAGTTGTTAATCCTGATGGAGTAGTATTCCAAAAGTAAATAGTTGGAGATGTATATGAATCAGGTTTGAAGTATACTGTTAGATCCTGACTTTCCTCAGGATTACTATCGTACCAAGTCCCATTATAATACCATCCATCTCCGCATCTTTGTAAATCTTCGGTTTGGTCTGCTCCATTACCATTAAAAATTATATTGGTGCAGTTAGTACCATTAAATGTAAATGAATACCAACCATTACCAATATCAGTCATGGTAGCTCCTGGCCAAGCTACTGTTGATGCTATTGGTATCGTATTCCAATAATATATATTTGGATTAGACAGTTGTCCTTTGTAATAAACCGTCATTGAATCCGTTGTTTCGGAAAAAGTGAATGAATTAGTTATAACTTGAGAAGATAATCCTTCTGTGTCATATGCAATAGCTTTTATAGTAGTGTCTGATGTAATCGCTATTGATGAGGTATATCTAATCGAGGAAGTATCTGGTTGATCTCCATTAAGTGTATAATAAATCTCAATTC
>CAZEOC010000587.1:0-2110 GCA_964513525.1 uncultured Saprospiraceae bacterium
CCAGAAGTAGTAAGCTTATTGCCTTCAGTATTCGTATGTTTCAGCTAATATTGATCTATTGCTCAGATTGATCCCACTTGATCAATTCTCCGATTATCCGGTCCGCTATAGCTACTGATTTTTGATCAGCTGAATTCATCGCAACAGTAAATATTCGATCAATTTCCGGAGCTACCCAAACAGTGACATACCAAAAAGTATTGGAACCAGAATGAGTCAAAGTTATCCCATCGGCCCAAGAACGTTTCACTACCCGCCATCCTGCCGCGTATTCGCCAATAGGCTCAATCAAGAAATCGCGCTGATTACTTGATAGAATTTTAGAATTGTTGTTGGGTAGTTGTAGCGATAGGAATTTGACCCAATCCTCAACAGAGCAATGAACAGTGCCAGCAGGACCAATAGCTTCAGGATTATCTGCTTGGAAGGGGTTCCAGATTCCTTTTACTTGCTTATGTCCCCAAGGCTGGTCTACCAAGCCTGTAGTACCCGGCGATCCAAAACCGGCTGTGTACATCTTCAAAGGCTGAAATAGTCTCTCTTGAATGAGATCTTCCCACGCAATTCCCGTAACTCTCTCTGCCATACTTCCAGCAATCACGTAACCGAGGTTGGAGTACTTAAACTCACCTTTAGGCAAATGATGGTCTACTTGAAGAGCCTCTATTATCAGTGCTCTTCTTCTTTCTTTTATCTCCAAATCTGGGAAAACCCACCAGCTCTCAGCATTCTCTGGAATAGCACCCCTGTGGGTCACGAGCTGATGTAGCGTCACATCATGATAACTCTGGTGGACAGTGTCAGCTAATTCAGGGAAAACATCGATAAACCGAGTATCCCACGAAATTAAATTCTCTTGTACCAATATGGCTAGCAGTGTACTGGTCATTGCTTTGGTGCAAGATCCGAGATGTATCTGATCCGATGTTGTGATTTCAATAGAATTTTTGAGTTTGCGCAACCCCGCAGACTCAAGAGTGATTAGTCCGTTAGCGTCAGACACGGCAGCTATGATTCCACCCGGTAACCCTTCACTTGAAGCAACCTCCTCTAGTAACCTTTCAATACTAGAGTTGGCTGGTATGGAATCGGAATACTCTGTATCATCGGCACAAGACGCAGAGCAGGTACTCAGCAGGCATAAGAACCATACAGAGCGAACGATCGAGTAGCTGAAGATTATTCTATATAGGGACATTCACATGCTTTTCCGCATGATATGAAGAGCGGACCAAAGGGCCTGATTCTACGTATTTCAAGCCTCTACGCAACCCTTCTTCTCTATAGGCATCAAACTGATCAGGATGAATGAACTCTGCTACTTCTATATGCATTTTGGTTGGCTGCAGGTATTGACCCAAGGTCAAAATATCCAATCCATTTTCCACAAGGTCATCCATAGCCTTATGAACTTCATCTTGCGTTTCACCTAAACCAAGCATAATCCCTGATTTGGTTCTCTTACCAGCTTCTTTTGTAATCTTGGTTTGCTCTAAGCTTCTTGCATATTTAGCCTGAGGTCTCACCCTTCTGTAGAGCCGCTCCACGGTCTCCATATTGTGGGAAACAACTTCTTGGCCTGGCTCAATCATTCTCTGCAGGGCATCCCAGTTAGATTTCACATCTGGAATTAAGGTCTCTACGGTTGTTTCAGGACTCATTTCCTTGACTAGCTTCACTGTTTGAAACCAAATCTCTGCACCACGATCCTTTAATTCGTCACGATTTACAGAAGTGATCACAGCATGTTTCACTCCCATAGTGCTTATTGCTTCAGCTACACGCTTTGGCTCTGCCTCGTCGTATTCTGGAGGTCTTCCAGTAGCCACAGCACAAAAAGTACAACTCCTGGTACACACATTTCCTAAGATCATGAAAGTTGCTGTTCCAGCACCCCAGCATTCTCCCATATTTGGACAATTCCCACTTTCACAGATTGTATGAAGTTTGTGTTTATCTACAATCTTTCGGACACTAGCATATTCTTTACCCACAGGTAGTTTGACTCTTAACCAATTGGGTTTCTTAATTTTCTGAGCTTTGTCTTGTGATACTGTAGGGAGTTCTATCATGAAATTTGAATAAGGTTCAAAGAAAGGATTGAAGTCCT
>CAZEOC010000588.1:0-2106 GCA_964513525.1 uncultured Saprospiraceae bacterium
GAGTTTTCGTAATGGCGGCCGGGCCTCGGCAAGCAGCACAAGCATTGGCAGCAAAACACTGTCCACTTCCTCTTCTACAACATCCGTATTTTTAACTTCTGGAACTAATTCTTCAACAATCTCTTCAACTTTCTCTTCTTTTACAGTTTCAATTTCTTCTTGTATATCTTTAATTTCATCCTGTACCTCTTCAACCTCTTCTTGTATTTCTTCAACTGTATCAGTAATTTCTTCTGTTTGAGGTAGTAATTCTAAACCAGGAATTTCTAAATTTTCAACTTCAACTTCATCAATGACTTCCGGTTCAGGTACAAAAGGTGTTTCAATTGCTACAACTTCTGGACGTTCATAAGCAGGTAAATACTTATAATCATTCGTTAGCGCAGTACTTTTAGTACCAAATGCTTGAAATACTTGTCTGAATTTATCACTTTGTAAACGTTTATATGAAATCGTATTAGAACTGCGTAAATAACGCATAAAATCACCAACTATTGAAGTTGATATACTTTGAACAATTTCTAATCTTGGTGCTAATTCTGCTTTGCGTTCTTCCGTTGCATGACGCATTTCAGTTCTAATATCCAAATATGGAATTGACCAATAATCAATATATTTTACAACATCACCTAAACGTTCAAATTTAGTTGGAGTAAATTCAATCTCCTGTGTTTCTGAATTTCTATGTTTTCCATCAGCAACGATGGTTTGGATTCTTTCTTTTATTTGTTCATTCTGAACTAAATCCATTACATTACTCATACAAGCTTCTGACTTTAAAAAATTGTCAGTTACTAATAAGAAAATCTGTGAATCTCCTAACTTATATTGGTCTTTATGATATTGATGTGAAGTGTCAAAAGTATCGTGTGTGAATTCAATACCAACTCTTTTAAGGTCATTTGTAATGTCGTCTGCAATATCTTTGTTGTCGCTACAGTAAATTAGATAAGCCTTTGTGTTCATAGTATCTATAATCTAAATTAAGATTTTTTAATATAAATGCAATAGTGATATAGGAAGTTGATTTTGCAATCTTTGTGCCTAAATTAATGATTTATTAACAAATAAATAGCATTAGTAAAATAATTATAAGTTCTTAGGGTATTCTTATTTAATAATGCTCTCTTTTTAACGTTATAATTAAGGTATAGTAACAGATTAAGAACTAATCAATTGAATTTGTTAGGTTTTTCTTAACGTAAGACAACAGTTCCGGTAGCAATTGCCAATTCTGACCGAATATCCATTAATTTTTTCTGAACTCTTAATAATTGCATCATTCCTTCAACATCGTTTTTGTCTATATCTTTCAATCGACGTTGATTTTTTTCATATAATCGCTGAATCTTCACCAACTTAAAAAGGTTAACTCCTTTGATTGCATCAGATTTGAAATTCTCTTCTGGCATCGGTTGAGTAGATAATGGTTTCCCAAACATATTTATCCAATTCTCACTATATTCATGAGGTGAAGTGGATAAGTTTATCGCTAATTGTTGGATTTCAAATTCTTCATGATTTAAGAAATCTTTGATAGAATAAAATTTTTCTTTAGCAATATTCTCATAAATAAGGTGGACAATTTTCTTGTAAAGTGGATTCTCAAACTCTTCCAAAACCTCTTCCATATTAGACAAAACATAAACTGCAACTTTCCATTCTTCAACCTCTTTTTCAGTATGAATATTAAAAGTATAGTTGCCATACAACATCAAAATCCGAACAATGTCTTTTTCTTGAAATTCATCATTGAAGGTTCTCTTCTTTGGTTTCGATTCATTGGTGTCAATTGGCATTAAACCAACGTCAGGCGGTAAATTTTGGTCGAAACTTCCTGTAGAAGGTGGAATGTTTCCACTTTCATAATCTGGAAATCCACTATCAAAATCAGAAGGCGGAATTAAACCTGCAAAACCATCATCAGGTGAATTATTTTGTTGTCTTGATTTTTTATTTTGTTGTTGAGGTTGTTTCGTTTCTCGTCTATCGTTTCTTTTCTGTCGTAGTAATCTTCGTTCCTCATTATCTCGTTCTTTCTGTTTGTTTTTCACCAATCGCATTACTGCTTTATTGGCTGCATCAATCAGAATTTGCTCACTCATT
>CAZEOC010000589.1:0-2088 GCA_964513525.1 uncultured Saprospiraceae bacterium
AATATGCATATGCTTGATTGATTATACCATTTAATACATCGTTATTAAAGGTGGCTTCAGTACCTCTTGGGCCAAAAACTAAATCAACAACCACACCAGTATTTCCAGTTTCATAGCTCCCAATGATGTTCGCCATACCAAGGGCAAATCCGGTCTGGTTAGCAAAAGAAGTTTGTGAATTAGCTTCATCCACTCCAGCCTCTCCGAAGGTTGTTCTGTAGTAAGTATCCACGCTACCGGCTAATGATAAAGTTGGTTTTGACTCTTCTTCTTGAGCGAAAGCAATTGTTGATAATAGTGAAAATACCACTAAAGACAATTTTTTCGCGTAATTTGTATTTATAATCATTTTCATAATGTTAAGAATTAATTACCCCTTCAAAAAGAGGTGTTTTTGATAAATTAAATGTGTAAAAGTGAAAAGGTTATTGTACGGAGCGTTCTGCAAAACGCTCCGTTTTTTTGTTAATGTTGATTCATTCTAAAATCAGCATAGGCATCCATACCATGTTCGTGTATGTCAAGTCCTTCGATTTCTTCTTTTTCAGAAACTCTTAATCCAACAACTTTCTTGATAGTGAATAGGATGATAAAGGCTGTAAGAGTACAGAATGTTGCTGCTGCTCCGACTCCAGCAAGTTGAATTAAGAACTGATCCATACTTGCCATAGATCCGAATAAACCAACTGCTAAAGTTCCCCAAATACCACAAATTAAGTGAACGGCTACAGCGCCAACTGGGTCGTCTAGCTTAAGTTTATCAATTAATGCGATACCAAATACTACAATAACTCCTCCAAGTAAACCAAGAATTACAGCTTCATTTGGTGACATTAAATCAGCACCAGCAGTAATACTAACTAGACCACCTAAAATACCATTTAGGAACATAGTTAAGTCGTAATTTTTGTACTTTATTAAAGAAGTGATAAATGCAGCTACACCACCGGCTGCAGCAGCTAGGCATGTAGTTACAAGTACTAATGAAGTTAATTCTGGATCAGCAGATAGTACTGATCCACCGTTAAATCCAAACCAACCTAACCAAAGTATTAGAACTCCCGCAGCTGCTAGAGGTAAGTTGTGACCTGGTATGGCTTTGGCTTTTCCATCCTCACCAAATTTTCCTTTTCTGGCTCCTAATAGAAATATTGCAATTAAAGCAGCCCATCCACCTACAGAGTGAACTAAAGTAGAACCTGCGAAATCATAGAATCCAAGACCATCTAACCAGCCTCCACCCCATTTCCATGCACCAACAATTGGGTAAACCAATCCAACATAGATAATTGTGAAAACCATGAATCCACCTAATTTCACTCTTTCTGCTACTGCACCAGATACAATGGTTGCAGCTGTTGCTGCGAACATTCCTTGAAAAAGAAAGTCTGTCCACCAAGTGTAACCTCCATCGGCATAAGCAGCTGTCATTCCGCCTTCTGGGGCTGCAATTCCAAAACCTGCGAATTTAAAAATACCCATATCTCCATCTTCAAACCCAGGGTACATTAGGTTAAAACCACCGATGTAGTATAACAATAGACCTACACAAATGATAAATACGTTTTTGAATAAAATGTTTACTGTGTTCTTTTGTCTTGTCAATCCTATTTCTAAGAAAGAAAATCCGAGATGCATGAAGAATACCAATGCGGTACACACCATCATCCATACGTTATTTGCTGTAAATAATCCTGCTTCCATAATATTATTTAAAAGTTGGTTAGTTTAATTAATTGATTCCAGCGTGTCCGCTTTCACCAGTTCGTATTCTATAAGCTTCTGAGATTTCAGAAACAAACACTTTTCCATCTCCTACATTGCCAGTAGATGCAGTTTTGATAAGTGTATCTACTGTTTTCTCTAAATACTCATCAGATACTACAATGACTAAATACCTTCTTTGAATATCGGTTGTACTATATGTAATACCTCGATAAACATGTCCTTGTTTTTCATTTCCAACTCCAGTTACATCCCAATAACTAAAGAAGTTGACCTCAATTCCATGAAGCGCTTTTTTCACTTCATCGAATTTTGATTTTCGAATAATTGCCTCGACTTTTTTCATAATTGATTTTGTTAGTT